>NZ_JBICXG010000039.1:0-59139 GCF_043200175.1 Streptomyces sp. NPDC048462 | reverse complement strand
CGCCTCGAAGAACCGCGCCTTCAACACCGCGAAATCCACGATCCCCGCAACTCCCTGAACTCCAGGGTGTTGCGGGGATCGATAGAACCCGCCGTTCGGGATACCGGGGCGTTCGCGTGTCCCCGGGTGTTCGCGTGTCCCGGGCCCTTCAGGATTTCGCCGCGGTGCACCTTACTTGGTTACGCACCCGTGTCGAAGCGCTTCCGGGGTGCGCTGGTACGCTCTCGCCCCCCGCCCGCACACCATGGGCCGTGTCCGGGGCGTACCCGGCCGGCAACGTGCACGGCCGGGGCCGACGCGGGCACCGGCATCCGAGCGCAGGGACGGGGTAGCTGTGGGCACATCCATCGACGCCGACGATGCCGCCGCCGAGTTCCATGCGTTCTTCGAGGCCCATTACGCCGAACTCGCCCGGCTCGCCCGCCTGCTGACCGGTGAGGCCGACGCCGCCGACGACCTGGCCGCCGACGCCCTGCTGGCGCTCTGGCACCGCTGGGACCGGGTCAGGAACGCCGATCATCCGGTGGCGTACGCGCGCGGGGTGGTCGCCAACCTGGCCAGGACCCGGATCCGCAGCGCGGTGCGCGAGCGCCGCCGGATCGCGCTGTTCTGGGCGCCGCGCGGCGGCGGGGACGGGTACGCGGTCGAGGACCCGGACGTGTCGGCGGTGGTCGACGTCCAGGAGGCGTTGCGCAGGCTGCCGTTCCGCAAGCGCGCCTGCGTGGTGCTGCGGCACGCCTTCGACCTCTCCGAGCGGGACACCTCACTGGTGCTCGGGATCTCGGTGGGTACGGTGAAGAGCCAGACCTCGCGCGCCGTCGCGGAACTGCAGCGGCTGCTCGGTCCCGATACGCCCGCCGCGCACGTGCACGTGGCCGTCGCGGCGCAGCGCACCGGAGGAGGCCAGTGATGGACGAGGAGTTGCCCCGGCGGCTGCGGGACGCCGCCCAGGCGCACCGGCCGGACCGGGAGCGGATGCGGGCCCGGGTGGCGCGCGGCATGGCCGGGGGCCGCCCGTCGGTGCGGGTCGTGCGCCCGCCTCGCGCGGCGACGCCGTGGCTGCGGGTCGCGGGGGCGACGGCGGCGGTCTGCGCGGTGCTGGCGGCCGGGGCGTTCGCGGTCACCTCGGCGGACGGGGACGGGCCGTCCGGGGAGCGGGCGGCGGCCCCGCCGTCCGCCGTCGCCACGCCGTCCGCGCCCGGCGGTGCGCCGCGCGCCGAGGACGGGCCGCTGCGGGCGGACGGCGCCGTCGACCCGCACAGCAACGCGTACTGGGCGCAGAGCGATGTGACGCTGCGGACGGGCGAACCGCTCTCCTCGCTCACCGTCGAGCTGCGGATCGCGCTCACCGGCGGGGTGGCCGGCACCGGTTCCTGGCGCTCGTTGCCCGAGCGGGACTTCGCGGTGTCCGCGACCGAGGACGGCGGCTTCCTCGTCTACCGCTGGACGCTGAGGGCGGGGCGGACGGTCCCGGCCGGCACGCACACGTTCGCCGGGCAGTACAACCACGCGGAGGGCGCCCGGGACGCCTCGGGCGACTACCTGACGGCACACGCCGTCCGCGCCTCCGGCCAACGGGCCTCGGTGCGCGCCTCCTTCGGCCGGGACCGCTGACCGGCCCGCAGCGGGAAACGAACTCCCCTGCCCCGGCAGCCGGCGCATCGGACATCGGTTACGAGTGAGCAGCCGCGCGACGTGACGGGCGCCAGTCGCCGAACCAGGCGGCCGGGGTGTGCAGGCGTGCCTCGGCGGCGGTCAGCCGGGGGCGGTTGGCGGGCACGGTGACGCGCGCGCCGGGGCCGGTGTTGTGGTACTCGGCGAACCGCTGCTCCTGCCAGGGGAAGCCCGCGGCCATGGTCCCGTAGGGCTCGTCCGTGTCGATTCCCGCGCCGAGCAGGCTGTCGCGCACGGTCAGCATGGGGTGTGCGGTGAGGTCGGAGGAGGGCACCCAGGGGCGGGCCAGTCTGAAGTACCCGTCCGGCGCGGTGCTGGTGACGGCGGAACGCAGCACCAGGTAGCCGTGCGGGTTGGCGCCGGCGGTGCTGGGTGCGAAGACGAAGCCGTAGGGCGCGGCCGCCAGGTCGGTGCGGGTCAGGGTGCGGAAGTGACAGCGGTCGAGGACGGCGGTGGCGCGGCCGAAGACGAAGTCGACGTCTCCTTCGACGTAGCAGTCGCGGTAGTACTGGCGGGCGAAGTCGGACAGGGCGGGGGAATCGGCGTACAGGGTGTCCTGGTGCCCGAGGAAGCGGCAGCCGTAGAACGCCGAGCGGTCGCCCTGCACCTTGATGGCGACGGCCTGGGTCCCCGTGTATTCGGGGTGGTCGGCGCGCAGCCAGTCGTTGGCGAAGGTCAGGCCGTGGGCGGTGAGTCCGGCGGGCCGGGCGGTGACGGTGGCGGATCCGCTGGTGCCGTAGGTTCCCGAACCGTCGGGCCGGGGGGTGCCGTTGGCGTTGCCGTACACGATGACGGTGTCGTGCGGGTCGCCGCTCGCCCCGATGAGGGTGAGGCCGGTCCGGTCGGCCGGGATGCCGACCGTCTCGCGGTAGGTGCCGGGGGCGATCACCAGGGTGCGGCCGGGGCCGGTAGCGGCGTCCACGGCGGCCTGGACGGTGGTGTGGTCGCCCCTGCCGTGGACGTCGACGTACAGCGTGGCGGCATCGAGGCGCCGGGACGGTGAGCCGTAGCGTCCGAAGGGGCGGTGTGCGTCGGGCCGGCCGTGGGCGTGCGCGGCGGGGGCTGCCGCCGCGAGGACGAGGGCGGCGCTGCCGCCCGCGAGCAGGGACAGGGCGCTGCGTCTGCTGGGCATGTCGGTACTTCCTTACGCGGGTGCGCGACGGGGCCGGACGGGATCCGCGCGGTGGCGGAGAGGCCACCGGTGGGAGTCCCGTCCGGTACGGGCTATGAGTGGTCAGGCACCCGGAATCCGGCCGGCGCCGGCCGTGAGGCCGACGATCAGGGGCACGAACAGCGGGTGGTCGACCCTGGTGCGCAGCGTCGGCGTCCAGCCGGCGCCCGCGGTGAGCTGCTCCTCGGGAACGCCCGCGTTGTGGACGGCGATGAGGTCCGTCCGGCGGCCGTTGACGTAGTTGTCCGCCGCGGTGAGCGAGGACTCGGACCACTTCTTGAGGATCTTCGCCTTGTCGAACTCACCGCTGAGGCTGAACGCGTTGTGCTCGGCGACGAGCTGGGACTTCGAGCCGATGCCGTACGTGTAGCCGTAGACGCTGCCCTTGGTGGCGACGAAGTGGTTGTTGTACGAGTCGACCTGCCCGAAGCGGACGCGGGGCGCGCGCTCGTTCACGTCCTTGAAGAGGTTGTGGTGCAGGGTGACCCGGAGCTTGCCGCTGTCGGTGGCACCGGCACCGTCGCTGTTGCCGATGAGCATCGTCTTGTCGTGGTCCTTGAGGACGTTGTACGAGGCGGTGACGAGGTCGGCGCCCTTGACGATGTCGAAGAGCCCGTCGTGCTGCTGGTACCGCTCGTCGAAGTAGACCGGCTGGTCGGCGTCGGGGCGGTCACCGTCGCTGAAGGTGTTGTGATCGACCCAGACGTGGTCGGATCCGTAGACGACGAGGTTGTCGTACTCGGAGTTCCAGTGCCCGGTCTCACCGTCGGTGGGGTCCCACTGGGGGAAGCAGTCGTAGGTGTCCTCGAACGAGATGTTCCGGACGATGACGTTGGAGACGTTCTGGATCTGGAGGCTGGCACCGATGACCGTCGCGTCCTTGCCGACGCCGATGAGCGTGGTGTTGGACGGTACGTAGACGTTCACGGCGGCCTTCTGCAGCTTGGCCGAGGCGAGCCGGGCGTCCTCCAGGGGGCCCGACGGAACCTCGGTGCGGCCCCAGGTGGCCGGGTCGTAGGCGGCGAGGTACTTGTCCAGGGTGTAGCCGTCGGCCTGGTACGCCTCGCAGCCGATCGGGGTGCCCTCGGCGTCGGAGTTCCCGTGGACGGTGCCGTCGATCTTGATGACCTTCGGTGCGTCGCCCGCGTCCTCGAAGGCGGCGATGAGTTCAGCCCGGTTGCTCACGGTGTAGACGTGGTCGGGGGTGGCGGCGGAGCCGCCGGTGGTGGAGCCCTCGGCGGCGGCCCAGCCGTCGTTCTCGGCGAGGACGGCACGGTCGATGCCCTTGGGGGCTCCGCCCGGATGCCCGGTGGCCTGGGCGGGAACGGAAACGGCGAGCGCCAGGGAGGCGCAGCCCATCACCAGGGCGATGGCGCGAGCATGACAGATGCGTGCGGGCATGGCGGTTCCTTCGGTGGTGAGGTGAGGTGAGAAGGGGTGAGGAGGAACGGGGATGGCGGCCGGCGTCAGGCCTGCGGCCAGGTGATCCATTCGAGCGGGATCGCGGAATCGGTGCGCCGTACCTCGCGCGGGGCGAGTACCTTCCCGGCCACGAGTGCCCGGGCGACGAGCCGCGCGGCCTCGATGGCGCCGCGGGGCTGGAAGTGCGTGTTGTCCTGTTGCCCGTCGGGGTAGTTCGGAGACCGGCCCGGCTCCAGCCAGTTGAAGTACGCCGTCGTGCCGTCGGGACCGAGTTCCTGCCAGCGCGCGAGCGTGAGCGCCTGGAGATCGAGCAGGGGAACGCGCTCCTCGGCGGCCAGCGCGCGCATCGCGGCCGGGTACTCGCCGTGGCTGGGCCTCGCCGTACCGTCTTCGGCGAACCGCCGGCGCTCCACCGGGGTGAGCAGGACCGGCCGCGCCCGGCGTGACCGTGCGCCGTGCACGTACCGGCGCAGACAGTCCTGGTAGGTGGTGTACGGGTCGGTACCGCGGGCCGGATCCTCGGTCTTCTCGTCGTTGTGTCCGAACTGGATCAGCAGGAGGTCGCCCTCGCGCACCTCTCGCAGCAGGACGGCGAGCCGTCCCTCGTCGATGAAACTCTTCGAACTGCGGCCGTTCATCGCGTGATTGGCGACGGCCAGGGGGCGGCCGAGGAAGAACGGCAGGGCCATGCCCCAGCCGGTCTCGGGCGCCGCGTCGGCGTACTTCTGTGCGGCCGTCGAATCGCCGGCGATGTGCACGGTACGGGGGCGGCCGCCCGGACTGTGCGCCGCCGCCGCGGTGCCGGTGGCGAGCACCAGGGGCAGCGCGGCGATGGCCGCCGCGGTCTGCCTGCGAGTGAGTGACACGATGAAACTGCCTCTCTCGTGGATGCGTAGCGGTGCGTACGACGACGTGCGCACCGCGGTACGGAGTACCGGAGAAGAAGTGCGGGCGAGCGGGGGCCGGCGGCGGGACGCGACCCGAACCGCCGCCGGCCCCCGGTCGCCGGGGTGCCGGCCCGGCGGGCGGCCGGATCAGCCGTTGCCGATCTCCTTCCACTCCGCCTGGGCCTTGTTCAGCTCTTCGGCGATCTTGTCCAGGAAGGCCTTGGCAGTGACCTTGCCGAGCAGCAGCTTCTGGAACTCCGGCTCGTTGTCCGCCTTGCTGATGTTGTTCCAGTCGGGCAGGTAGTACGGCAGCTGCACGATCTTGGTGGAGCCGTCGGTGAGGGCCTTCGCGGCCAGCTCGGTCGGCTCCGTCGCGCTGATCCAGGGGTCCTTGGCGGCCTCGGTGTTGGCCGGGATGGCGCCGGCGGACTCGTTCCACTTGCTGTTCGAGGCGTGCGAGGCGGCGAACTCGATGAACTTCCAGGCGGCGGTCTTGTTCTTGCTGGACCGGAACAGGCCGAGGCCGTCGACCGGGTTGGAGACCTGGACCCGGGTGCCGCCGTCCCCGATGGGGTTGGGTATGCCGGCGAACTTCTCCTTGCCCAGGGCCTTCAGGTGGTCCTGGTAGGAGCCGAGGTTGTGGCTGAGCATCCCGATGGTGCCGGTGTCCCACTGGGCGACCATCTTGGTGAAGTCGTTGTTGACGTCGGCGGCAGGCGTCGACTTCTTGTAGAGCGCGGCGTACTTCTCCAGCGCGGCGACGTTCTTCGGGTCGTTGAGCGTCGTCGTGTCGCCGTTCCAGAACTCCGTGATGCCGGACTGGCCGTACGCGGCGTCCATGGCCTGGGCGATGGAGCCGGCGCCGCCCCGGATGGTGTAGCCGAACTTGTTCTTCTTGGCGTCGGTGAGCTTGTCGGCCGCCTTGTAGAAGTCGGCCCAGGTGGTGGGTGCCTTCAGGCCCGCGGACTCGAACAGGTCGGTGCGGTACCAGAGGGCGCCGTTGTTGGCGGAGGTCGGCACCGCGAACATGTCGTCGCCCCGGCCGCCCGCGTCCTTGACGCTCTCGACCATGCCCTCGACGAGCTTGCCCTTGAGCGCGGAGTCCGTGATCCGGTCGCCGAGCGGCTCCAGCGCCTCCTGCGAGACCATGTTGGCGAGGTAGGCCGTGCCGACGCCGCCCACGTCCGGCAGCCCGCCGCCGGCGATGGCCGTGTCGTACTTGGACTGCACGTCGGCGATCGGGATGGGCACGTACTTGACCTTGATGTCCGGGTTCGCCTTCTCGAAATCCTTGATGATCTCGGTCCAGATGGCGGTGCGCGGACCGCCGTTGTTGTCCCAGAAGGTGATTTCTCCCTTGCCGCTGCCCTCGGTTCCGCTCCCGCTGCCGTCGTCGCCGCAGGCAGTGGCGGTCAGCGCGAGTACCGCCGCGACGGACACCGCTGCCGCGGCACGCCCCCGCTGCGTCTTCGAGATCTTCATGGTCGGCTCTTCTCTGTGGGTGGTCCGGGTGACGGGTTGCTGCGTGGGGGGCTTCGTACGGTCAGGCGGTGGTGCGGAACCGGGTGAAGCAGGCCGTTCCGGCCGGCCCGGTCCCGGCAGGTGCGGTGGCGAACAGTCCGAGCAGGGCGCCGACCCAGCGCCAGGGCGTCGCGGCGAAGACCTGGCCCGAGGGCCTGAATCCGGTTCCGTCCCCCGTGTCGGCGTGGAAGCGGCAGCGGGCCCCGGGAGCCACCTCGATCCGCAGCCGGGCCCGCCCCTCGGAGGCCGGCCGGCTGTGCTCGGCGTCCCGTTCGTGTTCGGCGACGGTCTCGGCGTACCGGTGCACGAGCCGCACGGCCCCGTCCCCCGACCGCTCCAGGCCGATCCAGCCGAACGCGTCCCCGAGCACGGCGAGCCCCGCCTTGGCGCCCGCCTCCCCGCTGCTCAGGGAGAGGTCCACCTCGGCGGTGAACGTCTCGGCGGGCAGCCGCTGGACCAGCACGTTGGGCAGGGCCCGCAGGTCGTGCGCGTACGCGGTCCGTACGCAGCCGAGCCGCAGCCCGTCCCCGCCGTGCTCGACGGTCCAGCCGGGGCGGGGGTTGGCGGTCCACTGCCACTGCCTGCCGTAGCGGCCACCGGGGAAGCTGTCGCTGCTCGCCGGGGCCTCGGCGACCTGGCGGGGCGCGGCCGGCTTCGGGTGTGTGGAGACGGGTTCGCCCGCGTCGCCGATGACCGGCCAGCCGCCGTCCTCGGCGGCCCAGCTCATCGGCTGGAGGTGGACGACCCTGCCGTGCGCCCCGCGCTCCTGGAAGTGCAGGAACCAGTCCTCGCCCGCCGCCGTGCGGACCCAGCCGCCCTGGTGCGGTCCGTTGACGTGGGTGCGGCCCTGGGCGAGGACGACGCGTTCCTCGTACGGTCCGAAGAAGTCGCGGGAGCGGAAGGCGCCCTGCCAACCCGTCGCCACACCCCCGGCCGGGGCGAGGATCCAGAACTCGCCGTCGTGCCGGTAGAGCTTGGGGCCCTCCAGGGTGAACCAGCCGGGGATCGTGTCCGCGTCGACCAGGGTCTTGCCCTCGTCGAGCAGCTCCCGGCCGTCCGGGCTCATCCGGTGGCCGGTGAGCCGGTTCTTAATCCCGGAACGGGACTTGGCCCAGGCGTGCACCAGGTACGCCTCGCCGGTCCCCTCGTCCCACAGCGGGCAGGCGTCGATCAGCCCCTTGCCGGCCTTCACCAGGTGGGGCGTGGTCCACGGGCCCCGGATGTCCTCGGCGCTGATCTGCTGGATGCCGTGGTCGGGGTCGCCCCAGAAGATCCAGAACCGTCCGGCGTGGTGTCGCAGCGACGGCGCCCACACCCCTCGGTCGTGGCGCGGCACGGCGAAGTCCGCGGCGGGTTCGAGGCGGTCCAGGGCGTGGCCGACGATCGACCAGTTGACCAGGTCCCGCGAGTGCAGCAGCGGCAGTCCGGGGGCCCGGCCAAAGCTGGAGGCGGTGAGGTAGAAGTCCTCGCCGACCCGCACCACGTCCGGGTCGGACCAGTCGGCGTTGAGCACCGGGTTGCGGTAGGTGCCGTCCCCGAGGTCGGCGGTCCAGGGGCGGGCGCCTCGGGCGGTGCTCACGCGGTCACCGCCCGGCGGACGTAGGCGGCGGCCCCGTCCCGGTCGAGGCGGCCGTCCGCGATGACGGTGACGACCCTGCGCACCACGGTGGCGCCGGCCGGGACGGGCAGCCGGTGGGCGGCGGCGAGGGACGAGCCGACGCCCGGGTACTCGGTGGTCCGCACGAACCACGGGTCCTGCCGGGTCTCCTCGGTGGCGCCCGCGAACACCAGGGTCCAGCCGTCGCCGCTCATCGCGACCCAGTCGGCGGCGTGTCCGTGCACCGCGTCCTCGCCGTCCCCCCGGCCGCTGAACACGGCGGGCGCCGAGGGCTCCTTGGGCGCGCGCCAGAAGAAGCCGCCGTACCCGGCGCCCGGCCGGCCGTTGGTGGCGGGGCTGCCGATCGACAGGTCCGAGGTGCCCCGGTTGGTGAGCGAGAAGGAGAAGTCCAGCGCCCAGGCGGTGTCGGAGAGTTCGGCGGTGGCGACGGTGCGGTGCTCCCGGAGCAGTTCGGTGTCGCCGGCCTCCCAGCTGAGCTCCTCGACGAAGCCGTCCGGGTCGCGGAGCTTCCAGCCGAGGTGGCGCTGGATCCCGTGGTTGTCCAGTGCGGTGGGGCCCTGGTCGCGGACGAAGGTGCGGCCCCCCCAGAAGTTGTGCCCCGCCACGTCGGGCACGGCGACGGAGGTGCCCAGGTGGTGCAGGTGGTCGGCCGGGTGCTCCTCGGTGACCGGGGTGCCGCCGAGGGTGGTGACCGGGTGGAGGTAGGGGCGTCCGTCGGGGGCGGGGAGGTAGGTGTAGCGGCCGACGGGGCGGCCGGCGCAGCTCAGGAGTGCGGTGGTCGTCACGGTGAACTCACCTCGGTAGGGAGCGCCCAGGGGACGCCGAGTTCGGAGAAGAGCGTGAGGGTTTCGGCGCCCGCCGCGACGGCCGCGTCGATCCCGCGCACCACCCGGCGGGTGCCGCCGCCGGTGAGGGCGGGGGCGGTGTGCCAGGCGCCGGAGGGCAGGGCGCGCGGCTCGGGGGCGGTGCGTACGGCCTCGACGACCTCCATGAACGCGCCGGTGCGGTGCGGTGGTGCCAGTAGCGCGGTGCCGTGCGTCAGGTGGTCGACGAGGTTCGCCAGTAGGTCGGTCCGCCCGTGGACGGTCTCCTGGGGACCGTGTCCGGCGCGCTGGACGAGGACCCGGTCCTGCTTGTACCAGAAGGTGATCCGGCCTCGGTCGCCGTGGACGATCACATAGGGTTCCCCGGCCTGTTCGGCGCAGAGGGTGACGGCGGCGGTGACGGGCGGGCCGGACCTGGTGGTGAGGCGTACGCAGGAGGTGTCGTCGGCCTCGATGTCGTGGGCGCGGAAGAGTTCGGTCTCGATCGACGTGATGTCCCGCGCCTCGCCGCTGCCGGCGAGTTCGAGCGCGGTGGCGACGGCGTGCGCGAGCGGGTTGGTCAGGACGCCGTCGACCACGTCGGTGCCGCCGATCCGCCGCCGCCCCGCCCAGGGCGCCCGCCGGTAGTAGGCGTCGTCCCGGACCCAGGCGCCGGCGGCCCCGTAGCCGCGCACGGTGCCGACGGCGCCGGTGCGGACGAGTTCGCGGATGGCGGGCACGGCGTGCGAGCCGAAGGACTGGAAGCCGACCTGGCAGGCGATGCCCGTCTCCCGTACCCCGGTCAGGATCCGTTGGAAGTCGGCGAGGGTCGCGGCGGGCGGTTTCTCCAGCAGGAGGTGGACGCCGCGTGCGGCGGCGGTGAGGGCCAGCCCGGCATGGGTCTGGATGGGCGTGCAGATGACGGCGGCGCGGGCCCCGGTGGAGTCCAGGAGCGCACCGAAGTCGGCCGACTGCTCGGGGGGTTCACCGGCGAAGGCGCCGAGTTCGCCGTCGTCGAGGGGCCTGAGTTCACAGACTCCGGCGAGCCGGACGAGGCCCTGGTCCTGGAGACGGCGGATGTTGGCGAGGTGCCAGCGGCCGTGGCCGCGGGCGCCCGCGAGGACGATCGGGACGGGCGTGGTCGTGGGCAGTGACGGCATGTCCGTCACCCCTTCACGGCGCCGGCGCTGAAGCCGGTGATCAGCCACTTCTGGATGAAGGCGAAGACGATCACCACGGGGACCGCGGCGATCACCCCGCCCGCGGCGAGCGCGCCCAGGTCGACGCTGTCCGCGCCGATGAGGGTGTTCAGGCCGACCGGGATCGTCTGCTTGTCCTGCTCGCTGAGGAACATCAGGGCGAACAGGAAGTGGTTCCAGCTGTGCACGAAGGCGAACGAGCCGACCGCGATCAGCCCCGGCCTCAGCAACGGCAGCACCACCGCGCAGAAGGCACGGAAGCGCGAACAGCCGTCCACCCAGGCGGCCTCCTCCAGGGAGACCGGCACGTTCTTGATGAATCCGCTGATCAGGATGATGGAGAGCGGCAGCTGGAAGACCGTCTCGGCGATGACCACGCTGCCCAGCGAGTTGATCAGCTGGAGGTTCTTGAAGATCTCGAAGAGCGGTACGAGCATCAGCGCGCCCGGGATGAACTGCGAGCAGAGCAGCGCCAGCATGAAGGCGTTCTTGATCCGGAAGTTGAACCGGGCCAGCGCGTATCCGCCGGCCAGTGCGACGAGCGTGGTGGTGACCAGGGTGCAGATGCCGACGATCATGCTGTTCTGGAAGAAGACGGCGAAGCTGCGCTCGTTCCAGACCTTGTTGAAGTGCTCGCCGGTCATCGGCCAGGGCACCAGCGAGGTGGACCCGGCGGGGCGCACGGCGAACAGCAGCATCCAGTAGAACGGGATGAGGGTGAAGACCAGGTAGATGCCGAGCGGTACGTAGATCTGCCAGCGCGGCACCTCGTCGAAGGCGCGCTCGCGGCCGGGCCTGCGGCGCCGGTGCGCGGTGGGCGGGCGGGTGCTCGGCGCGGACGGGTGCGCGGAGTGGGTGCCGTTCTTCTCGGCCAGGGCGGCAGTCACTTGTGGTCGCCTCCGAACTTGCTCAGGCGCAGATAGACGATCGAGCAGAACAGGAGGATCACGAAGGCGACGGTGGTGAGCGCCGAGGCGTAGCCGAAGTCGTGGCCCTCGATGCCGGTGTTGGCGACGTAGAGCGGCAGTGTGGTGGTCTCGCCGGCCGGGCCGCCGCCGGTGAGGGTGTAGAGCAGGTCGACGTTGTTGAACTCCCAGACGCCGCGCAGCAGGGTGGCGAGGATGATCGCGTCCCGCAGGTGCGGCAGGGTGATGTGGAAGAACTGGCGCAGCCGCCCCGCGCCGTCGACGGACGCCGCCTCGTACAGCTCCTTGGAGACGGACTGGAGGTCGGCGAGGATGAGGATGGCGAAGAAGGGGACCCCGCGCCAGAGTTCGGCGACGGTCGCGGCCCAGAAGACGGTGCCGGTGTCGGAGAGCACCGAGGTGCCGTAGTCCCCGATGCCGGCGTCCGCGAGGTAGCGGCTGAAGCCGGTCGAGGAGTTGTAGAGCAGGATCCAGATGGTGCTGGTCAGCACGCCGGAGACGGCCCACGGGGAGAAGACCATGGCGCGGGAGATGCCCCGGCCGATGAAGGTCTGGTTGACGATCAGGGCGAGCGCGAGGCCGAGGGTGAGCTGCAGCGCGACCTGCGTGACCACCCACTGGGCGCTGAAGCCCAGGGTGGTCCAGAACTGGTCGTCCTCGGTGAAGATCCGGGTGAAGTTGTCGAAGCCCGCGAAGCCGTTCCGCCACGGCTTGGTGACGTTGTAGTTCTGCAGGCTGTAGTAGAAGACGCTGATCACCGGGTAGGCGATGAAGCCGAGCATCAGCAGCCCCGCCGGGGCGATCAGCAGGTACGGCAGTCGGCGGGGGCTCGCGGAGCGGCGCCTGGGCACCTTGGGCGGTGTGGCCACAGCGGCGGCTTGGGCCATGACACGTCTCCGTTCTCTGGTGGTACGGGGTACGGGTGCGGGTGCTTCGGGTGCGGGTGATGCGTGTAGTGCGCAAGCGCTTGCCGCATGGCGTTCGACGTGTCGAACAGGGTGGTGCGCGGAATTCCGGTGGGCCGTTCAGCCGGCGTACGGGTCGGGGACTTCTCCCGGCCGGGCCAGGAAGGCGAAGTCGCAGCCGGTGTCGGCCTGGGTGATCTGGTCCTGGTAGAGCGCCGCATATCCGCGCTCGTACCGGTTGGCCGGCGGCCTCCACTCGGCCCTGCGCCGCTCCAGCTCCTCCTCGCTCACGTCGAGGTGGAGCAGGCGTGCCTCGACGTCCAGGGTGATCGGGTCACCCGTGCGGACGAGGGCGAGCGGGCCGCCGACGTAGGACTCGGGTGCGATGTGCAGCACGCAGGCCCCGTAACTGGTGCCGCTCATCCGGGCGTCGGAGAGCCGCACCATGTCCCGTACGCCCTGCTTCAGCAGGTAGTCGGGGATCGGCAGCATGCCGTACTCGGGCATGCCGGGGCCGCCCTTGGGGCCGGCGTTGCGGAGCACCAGCACATGGTCCGGGGTGAGGGCCAGGGCCGGGTCGTTGATGGTGCGCTGCATCTCGCGGTAGTCGTCGAACACGACCGCGGGGCCGGTGTGGCGCAGCAGGTGCGGTTCGGCGGCGATGTGCTTGATGACGGCGCCGTCGGGGCAGAGGTTGCCGCGCAGCACCGCCACGCCGCCCTCCTCCGCGAGAGGGTTGTCGCGTTCCCGGATGACGTCGCTGTTGTGCACGAGCGCCCCGTCGAGCTGTGCGCGCAGGGTGTCGTGCGTGACCGTGGGGCGGTCCAGGTGCAGTACGTCGGTGAGCCGGGCCAGGAAGCCGGGCAGCCCGCCGGCGAAGTGGAAGTCCTCCATGAGGTACTTCCCGCCGGGCCGCAGATTGGCCAGCACGGGGACGGTGCGGGCGACGCGGTCGAAGTCGTCGAGGGTGAGCCTGACCCCGGAGCGGCCCGCCATCGCGATGAGGTGGATGACGGCGTTGGTGGAGCCGCCGAGCGCGAGGACGGTGGCGACGGCGTCCTCGTACGCGTCGGCGGTGAGGATGTCGGACGGCTTCCGCTGCCGCCACACCAGTTCGACGATCGCGAGGCCGGAGTGGGCGGCCATCCGGTCGTGGCCGGAGTCGACGGCCGGGATGGAGGAGGCGCCGGGGACGGTGACGCCGAGCGCCTCGGCCGCCGCGGTCAGGGTGGAGGCGGTGCCCATCGTCATGCAGTGGCCGGGCGAGCGGGCGAGCCCGTTCTCCAGTTCGGCCATCTCGCAGTCGCCGATGAGTCCGGCCCGCTTGTCGTCCCAGTACTTCCACATGTCGGTGCCGGAGCCGAGAACCTCGTTGCGCCAGTGCCCCGGCAGCATCGGCCCGGCCGGTACGAACACGGCCGGCAGGTCGGCGGAGGCGGCGCCCATCAGCAGCGCGGGCGTCGACTTGTCGCAGCCGCCGAGCAGCACCGCACCGTCGACGGGGTAGGAGCGCAGCAGCTCCTCCGTCTCCATCGCCAGCATGTTGCGGTAGAGCATCGGGGTCGGCTTCTGGAACGTCTCCGAGAGGGTAGAGACCGGGAATTCGAGCGGGAAGCCGCCCGCCTGCCAGACGCCCCGCTTGACCGCCTGGGCGCGCTCGCGCAGATGGACGTGGCAGGGGTTGATGTCGGACCAGGTGTTGAGGATCGCGACGACCGGCTTGCCAAGGTGTTCCTCGGGGAGGTAGCCGAGCTGGCGGGTGCGGGCGCGGTGGCTGAAGGAGCGGAGCCCGTCGGTGCCGTACCACTGGTGGCTGCGCAGCTCCTCGGGGGTGATGCGGCCGGTCATATGGACCATCCCGCGACCTGGTCCGCGACCTCGGCGCGCAGCGCCTCGGGCAGCACCCGGCTGGGCGGGCGGACCTCGCGGCCGCAGAGCCCGAGCGAGGCCAGGGCCTCCTTGACGACGGTCACGTTGTTGGCGGACTGCCCCTCGGCGCGCAGTTCCTCGAAGCGGCGGATCCGCTCCCAGATCTTCATGGCGGCCGGGTGGTCGCCGGCCCGCAGCGCCTCCAGCATGGCCAGCGAGACGCCGGGGGCGACGTTGACGAGGCCGGAGGTGAATCCGGTGGCGCCCGCGGAGAAGTACGAGGGGGCGTACAGCTCGGCGAGCCCGGCGATCCAGACGAACCGTTCCAGGCCGGCGTCCCGGGCGAAGGCGGCGAAGCGGGCGGCGTCCGGGACGGCGTACTTGACGCCGATGACGTTGGGGCAGCGGTCCGCGAGCACGGCCAGGGACTCGCCGTCCAGCTGCGGGTTGCGGATGTAGGGCACCACGCCGAGTCCGGGGACGGCCTCCGCGATGGCCCGGTGGTAGTCGATCCAGCCGCCCTGGGAGACGTACGGGTGGACGGGCTGGTGCACCATCACCATCTCGGCGCCGGTGTCCCGGGCGTGCTCGGCGGCGGCGACGGCGGTCGGCACGTCGTGGCCGACGCCGACCAGGATCGTGGCGCGGCCGCCCGCCTCGTCGATGGTCAGCTCGGTGACGGAGCGCCGCTCGTCGGGGGTGAGCGCGTAGAACTCGCCGGTGTTGCCGTTGGGGGTGAGGATGCGGACGCCGCCGTCGAGCAGCCTCCGCAGCAGGGCGCGGTGCGCCGCGGTGTCGATGGTGCCGTCCTCGGCGAACGGGGTGACCGGGATCGCCACGACGTCCGCGAGGGCCGCCCTGAGCGGTGTGAGGTCCATGCGGACCGGCCTTTCTTCGGTGTGCCGGTGGTTCACGCCGCACCGCCCCCGTCCTCGTCGTCGGGGAAGGCGCGGCGGACGAACGACGCGATGTGGTCGTGCAGGGCGCCGGCCGCGGCGTCCGCGTCGTCGGCGAGTGCGAGCCGCAGGATCTCCCGGTGCTCGGCCGCCTCCCGCTCCCAGGACGGGATGGTCGCCCAGGCGACGGTCGACACGAGGGCCGCCTGGTCGCGGACCTCGTCGAGCATCCGCGACAGCAGCGGGTTGCCGCAGGGCAGGTAGAGCGCCCGGTGGAAGTCCCGGTTGGCGAGCGACCTGTCCGCCTTGTCGCCGGCCGAGTCGGCCCGCTCCAGGGCCTCCTGGGCCGCGTCGAGCGAGGCCCTGCGGGTGATGGAGCGGCGCAGCGCCTCCGGTTCGAGCAGGAGCCGTACGTCGTACACCTCCCTCGCCATGGTCGCGTCGACCAGGCGCACGGTCACGCCCTTGTACTGGCTCATGACGACGAGTCCGGTGCCGGCGAGGGTCTTGAGCGCCTCGCGGACGGGGGTCTTGGAGACCCCGAACTGCGCGGCCAGCTCGGTCTCCACGAGCGCCTGCCCTGGTCTCAGCTGCGCCGTGAGGATCGCGTGCTTGATCGCCTCCAGCACGTACTGGGTGCGGGACGGAATCGGGGTGGGCGCAAAGGTCATGGGTGAAGGGCTCTCACATCTCGCGTATCGCGTCTCATATATGACGTACGAAGTACGACGCGATGAAGCTAGAGGCGCCGGGAATGTTTCGTCAACGCTTCCGGCAGAAGAACTTCGCCGGACTACGACGTGTGCCGTACACGCATCCCGGCGGCGGGCCGCCCCGCCGGACGGCCTACGGCATCCTCCCGATGCCCCGCGCCCGCCTTGGCCGCCAGCCTGATCGCACAACACAGATGCAGGTCAGGGAGGTTCGGTGGGCACGATGGCGGGTTCGGCGACGGGACGGGTACTGGGCGACCGGACGGCGGGTCTCTTCCTCGCGGCGGTCGTCGTCTCCGGGTTCGGCAGTTCCGCGATGTCGCTCGCGGCCGGGATCTGGGTCAAGTCACTTACGGGCTCGGACAGTCTGGCGGCGCTCGCCCTGTTCAGCGTCTGGCTGCCGGTGCTCTTCGGGCCGGTCCTGGGCGCGTTGGCAGACCGGTTGCCCAGGAAGCCCCTGCTGGTCGGGGCGAACGTCGTCATGGCCCTGCTGCTGACCACCCTGACCGCGGTGGACTCGGCGGGCCGGGTCTGGATCCTGTTCGCGGTGCTCATGGCCTACGGGACGAGTTCCGTGCTGATGGACTCGGCGGAGACGGCACTGGTCGCGGGGGCCGTGGACGCCCGGCTGCTGGGCGACTTCAACGGGCTGCGGATGATGGCGAACGAGGGCATGAAGCTGGTGGCCCCGCTGACCGGCGCGGCGCTCTTCACGCGCTTCGGCGGCGCCTCGGTGGCCCTGCTGGACGCGGCCTCCTTCGCGCTGGCCGCCGGGCTCTACGGGCTGCTGCGGGTGCGGCGGGCGACCCCGGCGGCGGGCGGGGGCGGGGCGGGCGGCTGGAGCGCCGGGGTGCGGCAGGTGTGGGGTTCGCCGGTGCTGCGGCCGCTGGTGCTCGCCGGATCGGTCACGATGCTGTGCGCCGGGCTCAACGGGGCGACGCTGTACGCCGTCGTGGACCGGGTCCTCGGCCACTCCCCCGCGTACGCGGGTGTGCTCTCGATGGCGCAGGGCGTCGGGTCCGTCGCGGTCGGGCTGCTGGCCGGACCGCTGCTGCGGCGGCTGCCGGAGCGGGTGTTCACGGCGGCGGGCATCGCCCTGTTCGGGGTGGCGGTGGGGCTGCGCGCGGTGCCGTACGACGCGGTGGCGCTGGTGGCGTGCGGGCTGATCGGGGCCGGGCTGCCGTGCGTGCTGATCGCCGCGATGACGGCGGTGCAGCGCGAGACGCCGGACGCGCTGCTGGGCCGGACGGCGGCGACCGCCGGCACGCTGATGTTCGCGCCCAACGCGGTGGCGCTGGCGCTGGGCGCGGGGCTGGTCGCGCTGGTGGACGTGACGGTTCTGGTGGTGCTGGTGGGAGCGGTGGCGCTGGCGGTCTCGGCGGTGCTGGTCACGGGCCGGCGGCGAAGGGTCACCACCGGCCCGCTCCCCTCATCGGCCGAGGCGTGAGAGCGCTTCGGCGACGGCCCGCAGATCCGGGTCCGATGCCAGCCCCGCGTGATACAGGCGCAGTTGGTTCGCACCGAGCGAGAGCGCGTGGCGCGCGTCGCGCTCCAGGGTGTCCGGGCTGCCGCCCATCCCGCGCACCGCCGTGAGGTTGGCCGCGAGCACACCGGCCCGCCCGGCGAACGGGCCGAGCACGGCCTCGCGCACCGGGTCGGCGCCGGTGCACGGCAGCACCACGCCGTCCGCCACGGACAGGATGTGCTCCGGGCCGACGCCCACGTTCGCGCCGGTGCGGTACGGCGCGGGGTCGGCGTGCAGCAGCACCTGGAAGTCCGGTGCGGCGACCGCCCGCACCGCGCCGACCACCGACTCCTGGAGCCCGCGGGCCACCTCGGTGCGCCACCGGAGCGTGGCGGCGGCGAGGTCCGCGCCGAGGAGCTTCTCGATGCCGGACCAGCCGGCTTCCTGCGAGCCGGCGCCGGACCAGGCCGGCTCCAGCGCCCTGCGCACCGCCCCTGCCAGTTCGTCGGCGTCCAGGCCCTGACCCGCGTACCCCGTGCGGCAGTCGGGGCAGAAGCAGAGCGACATCAGGTACTGGGCCGCGTCACCGAGGCCGACGCCCGCGATCTTGTCGTGGGCGTGCAGATGCGCGAAGCCGTACCAGCCGCAGGACTCCAGCTCGGTGCCGTGCGTACCGCCGCGCACCGCCGCCTCCGCCGCCAGGTCCACCAGGTAGGCGCGGACCTCGGGCCGGGCGATGCACGGGGCCCACGGGTAGCGGTCGCCGTAGGCGTTGACCACGCAGGTGTCCGGGTGCTCGGCGCCCAGCCGGGAGCTGTGCGCGAGGACCACCCAGCTGTGCACCTGGAGTCCCGCACCGGCCAGCGCCTCGGCGGCCTCGGCGTAGGGGTCCGGCGAGTCCACCCAGGACTGTGCGTGGGGGCGCAGCCGGCGTCCCGCCCAGCGTGCGGCGTCCGGCGGGTAGAGCACCGCCGCGTGCCCGGCCGTGACGATGCGGTGGCCGGGGTGCCGCGGGGTCAGCGCCCGGGTGGAGTGGTAGGCGGCGGCGAGCGTGACCTGCTGGACGCCGAGGTCCGCGACGCGGGCGGCCGCGTCCGGGTCCCCGACGACGTCCCAGGGGTACAGGAAGGCGGAGGTCCTCACCCGCGCTCCCCGGCGCCGGCGGCGTTCCGCTCCAGCAGCGCTCGGCCGCTCGCGATGATCGCGGTCAGCTCCTCGATGTGCGCGGCGGGCGGCTCGGTGAGCGGGCTGCGTACCCCACCGACGTCCAGCCCCTGGAGCCGGACGGCCGCCTTGACCAGCGAGACCGCGTAGCCGCGGCCCTTGGACCGCAGTTCGACGAGCGGCCGGTAGAAGTGGTCGAGCAGCGCGTTGACGAGGCCGTCGTCGCCCGCTTCCAGGGCCCGGTAGAAGGCCAGCGCGATATCGGGCGCGAAGGCGAAGACGGCGGAGGAGTAGAGCGTGACGCCGATGCCCCGGTAGGCGAGGCCGGTGAGCTCGGCGGTGGGCAGCCCGTTGAAGTACAGGAAGTCCCGGCCCGGCAGTCCGGTGCGGACGGCACTGACGATGCGCTGCATCAGGTCGAGGTCGCCGTAGCCGTCCTTGAGGCCGATGATGCCCGGCGTCTGCGCCAGGGCGAGGACGGTCTGCGGGGTGAAGACGGCGTTGTCGCGCTGGTAGACGATGGTCTCCAGCCCGGTGGCGGCGGCGAGCGACGTGTAGTGGGCCAGCAGCCCCTCCTGGTCGGCCACGACCAGGTACGGCGGCATGGCGAGGAGCCCGTCCGCGCCCGCCTCCTCCGCGAGCCTCGCGAACTGGACCGCGAGCGCGGTGCCGTATCCGGCGCCCGCCACGACGGGCACCTGGCCGGCCGTCTCCTCGACGGCCGCGGCGACGACGAGCCGGAACTCCTCGGGCGTCAGGGCGTGGAACTCACCGGTCCCGCAGCAGGCGAAGACCGCCGCCGCACCGGCGTCGATGCCCGTGCGCACGTGCGCGCGGAAGACCTCGAGGTCGACGGAGCCGTCGGGTCCGTAAGGGGTGACGGGGAAGAAGAGCGGCCCGGCGACAGCGGTGAGTCGGGCGGCAAGAGGGGCTGAGGTCACGGGCGCTCCCTGAGCGGTTCAGGCGTGCACAATTCTGACTGGCGTCCATATTCATGAACGCCTTCACGCTAGAGCAGCGGCTTACCGGGGTCAAGACAGGTCGCCCCGGTCCGGAGTCGGGGTTCCGCCCTCACGCACCGGACGGGCTCGGGTTCCAATCAAGCCGGTCCGGCGATCGAGGACGGAACCCCGCGCGCCGGTCCGGGGCGATCCCTCTTGACGCAACCCCATCCCGCTCCATATTTTGTCCACGCATGTGAACCCCATCCAAGGACCCGGCGAGCGCAGCCGCCCCCGTACCGAGGAGATCCGCGTATGCCCGCTCCCCGCACCGTCCTGCTCACCGGCGCCGCAGGCGGCCTCGGCACCCTGATGCGCGGACTGCTGCCCGCCCACGGCTACCGGCTCCGCCTCCTGGACATGGTCCCCGTCGAGGGCGAGCCGGACGCGATCACCGCCGACCTGGCCGACACGGAGGCGCTGCGGGAGGCGGTGCGGGGTGTCGACGCGATCATCCACCTCGCGGGGATCTCACTGGAAGCCTCGTTCGACAAGATTCTCCGGGCGAACATCGAGGGCACCTACAACCTCTACGAGGCCGCGCTCGCGGAGGGCGTACGGCGGATCGTCTTCGCCTCCTCCAACCACGCCGTGGGATTCACCCCCCGCCCGCTCCCGGGCGACCCGCTGATCCCGATCGGGACCCCGCGCCGCCCGGACACGTTCTACGGGCTCTCCAAGTCCTTCGGCGAGGATCTCGCCCAGCTCTACTGGGACCGGCACGGGCTGGAGACCGTCTCCGTGCGCATCGGCTCCTGCTTCCCGGAACCGACCTCCGTACGGATGCTCTCGGTCTGGATGAGCCCCGGCGACGGCGCCCGCCTGTTCGACGCCGCGCTCACCGCCGAGAACGTCGGACACACGGTCATCCACGGCTCGTCCGACAACACCCGGCTCTGGTGGGACCTGGCCTCGGCACGCTCGCTCGGCTACGACCCGCAGGACGACTCGGAGCCGTACGCGGCGAAACTCATCGCCGAGCAGGGCGAACTCGACCCGGACAACCCGGACCACGCCCACCTCGGCGGCCACTTCTGCACCAACCCGCCGATCTGGCCGCACTAACGAGCTCGTTAGGTAAGGGAACGGCAAAGCCGGGTCATTCGTTAGCCCCGGCATGACCGCTATGACACCTGGCTCGAACATCCCTCTCTCCGCCCCCCGCGTGGCGGTGGACGTCGCCGCTCCGGTGCGGCTCGACGTGTCGGGCCTGCTGCTCACCGCCGACGGCAAGGTGCGCTCCGACGACGACTTCATCTTCTACAACCAGCCTTCGGGCCCCGGTGTGACCTACCGCTCCGGCGGCGGCACGGCGCCCGACGCGATCGTGGTGGACACCGCGGCGGTGCCGCCCGGCATCGAGAAGATCGTTGTGACCGCGAGCCCGGACGGAGCGGGTCAGACCTTCCAGGGCATCGAGCCGACCGCCACCGTGCGCAACGCGGACGACGGCAGCGCGCTCGCCACCTTCACCCCGCCGCAGCTGGGCGCCGAGACCGCGCTCGTGGTCATCGAGGTGTACCGCAGGGGCGGGGCCTGGAAGGCGCGCGCGGTCGGCCAGGGCTATGCCAACGGGCTGGCGGGCATCGCCACCGACTTCGGCGTCTCCGTCGAGGACGAGCCCTCGGCCGCCCCGGTGCCCGCCGCCGCACCCGCCCCCGCGGCGCCCCCGGCACCCGCCGCCGCACCGGTGGACCCGAGGCTCGCCGCCCCGCCGGTGCCCGCCGCGCCGCCGGCCCCGCCCGCTGCCCCTCCGGCGGCCCCGGCCTCGGGCCGGATCAACCTGGACAAGGGCCGGGTCAACCTGCAGAAGAACCAGACGGTGTCGCTGGTCAAGGGCGGCCGGCCGCTGCTCTCCCAGGTCAAGATGGGCCTCGGCTGGGAGCCCGCGTTCCGGGGCAAGGACATCGACCTGGACGCGTCGGTGATCGCCTACGGGCCGAACCGCAACCACCTGGACAGCTGCTACTTCGGCAAGCTCTCCATCCTGGACGGCGCCATCAAGCACTCGGGCGACAACCTCACCGGTGAGGGCGCCGGGGACGACGAGGTGATCGTCGTCGACCTGGGCCGCATCCCGGCGGAGGCGACCGGTCTGGTCTTCACGGTCAACTCCTTCACCGGCCAGAAGTTCACCGAGGTGGCCAAGGCCTACTGCCGGCTGATCGACGCGGCCACCGGCGAGGAGCTGGTCCGCTTCGACCTGACGAGCGCCGAAGCCCAGACGGGCGTGATCATGGCCAAGCTGATCAAGCAGTTCTCCGGCGAGTGGGAGATGACCGCGGTGGGCGACTTCGTGAAGTCACGCACCGTCCGGGGCATGGTGAAGCCCGCGGCCCAGTCGCTCTAGTGCGTGGAACGGCTTCAGGGGCACCCGGCTGGTGCGGGTGCCCCTGAAGACTGCGACGGGAAAGAGGCCGTCGGCAGAGCAGACGAAGAGGACTACGGCGGACGCGGCGCGTGCTCGTGGCTTCTCTCAGAGCTTGGTCAGCTTGGAGTACGGGCTCAGGATCCTCCCCTGTCGCCCCGAGAAGTCGATGAGCACTGCGTCGTTGTCGCCCTCGACAGCAAGGACTCGGCCGAGTCCGAACTGGTCGTGCGACACCCTGTCGCCCACATCGAACAATTCGACCGGTGGGGCCGCCTGGGCCGGGCGGTTGAAGGGACTGGAAGGCAGGTGACGCCGGGATCCGGCTGACTGTTTCATTACCTTGAGTATGCGCCCTGGAAACGCCGGACGCCATGCCCGACCGCTCCTGGGGCCCCACTGATGCCGGATTCGTAATCAGCGATTCCGCGCCCGGCCGGCCGCCTGTCCCGCTTCCGGCAAGGGCACCGGGCCATGCCGGGATGCCCGCGGGCCCCCCGTGGTGTGGCGCTTATCCCTTTCCGACATGGTGCGCCGGGGCCGCTCCGCCCGCCACGGCGGGCGTACGCACCCGGCGGCCCGGCCGGCCCGGTGCCACGCCGTGATGTCCCTCCCCCGGGGGACACCGGACCGGCCGGCCAGGACCGCTCGTACGGGTTACCGCTGCTCTCGCGGCTGACGCTTCCACGGGCCGGTGATGGCCACCATGATCCCGGGCGTCTGGATGTTGGCGAACAGCGTCTTCCCGTCGGGCGAGAACGTGACCCCGGTGAACTCGCTGTACTCCGGGTCCTCCTCGGTCCCGGCGTTCAGCTCGTTGCGCGCGATGGGGTAGGTGCGGCCGCTCTCGGTGGCCCCGAACAGGTGCTGGACACCCTCGCCGTCCTCGGCGATCACGAGGCCGCCGTACGGCGAGACGGTGATGTTGTCCGGGCCGTCGAAGGCACCGTCCTTCGAGGGGTCGGCGTTGACGCCGAGCAGCACCTTCAGCGTCAGGGTGCGGCGCTTCGGGTCGTAGAACCAGACCTGGCCGTCGTGCTGCACCGGGCTCTCGTCACGGGCGAACGAGGAGACCATGTAGGTGCCGCCGTCCCCCCACCACATGCCTTCGAGCTTGCGGGCCCGGGTGACGGCCTTGTCACCGAACTGCTTGCGCACCGAGACGGTCCTGGCGTCACGGTCGGGGACGTCGACCCAGTCCACGCCGTACACCGTGCCGATCTTCGTGGCGCGCGAGAGGTCGTCGACGAACCTGCCGCTGCGGTCGAAGCACTTGGTGGCCTGCAGCACACCGGCGTCGGCGGCGAGCGTGCGCAGCTTGCCGCGGCCGTGCCTGAAGCCGTGCGGCGGGACCCAGCGGTAGAGCAGCCCGTTGGGACCGGAGGCGTCCTCGGTCAGGTAGGCGTGGCCCTGCTTGGGGTCGATGACGACGGCCTCGTGGGCGTACCGGCCGAAGGCCTTGATGGGGCGGGGGTCGCGGTTGGCGCGCTTGTCGTACGGGTCGACCTCGAAGACGTAGCCGTGGTCCTTGAGCAGGCCGTTCTTCCCGGCCTTGTCCTCGGTCTCCTCGCAGGTGAGCCAGGTGCCCCACGGGGTGGCGCCACCGGCGCAGTTCGTGGAGGTGCCGGCGATGCCGACCCACTCGGCGGTGCGGCCGTCGCGGCGGGTCTCCACCACGGTGCAGCCGCCGCCCGCGACCGCGTCGTAGACGAGGCCGTCGGTGAGCGGGACCGGGTGCTCCCAGTCCGCGCGGACGCCGGCCAGCTCGTGGTTGTTCACCAGCAGGGTGACGCCGCGCGCGCCCTCGAAGGCGGCCGTGCCGTCGTGGTTGGAGGGGGTGTACTCACCGGTCTCCAGCTTGGTGACACCGCTGTGGGTGATGACCTTGTACGAGAATCCGGCGGGCAGCGCGAGTATGCCCTTCGGGTCGGGGACCAGCGCCCCGTAGCCGGGCTCGTGTCCGTGTCCGTGTCCGTGACCGTCGTGGCCGTGACCGTCGTGGTCGTGACCGTGGCCGTGGTCGTCGTGGCCGTGCTTCGAGTCCCCGGCGGCGAGGGCGCCGGGCGCGGTGGCCAGCGCGGCGACGGTTCCGGTGAGGGCGATGCCGGCACCGGTGAGGGCGGACTGTCTGGTGAATTCCCTGCGCGTGAAGGCCATCACGTACTCCTGGTGCAGCTGGGGCGGTAGTTGGCGGGATCACCGTCCCGCGCCGTCGCCAACACCAGTTGAACTGAGCACGACTTCCAGGGAATGCGTTCCGTGAACTTCCCCGGCGGCGGGGCGGTCCGTCCCGCCGCCCCGCCGCTGTCCGCCTCAGTTGCCGGAGCCGCCCCGGGACCGGGCCTTGAAGGCGGCCTTGCGGGCGTCCTTCGCCAGCTTCTTGTCGCTGTGCAGCCGGCCCATCGCCTCGAGGACGTCCGCCGTGGCCGGGTGGTCCACCCGCCACACCTCGTCGAAGAATCCGCTGTGCTGGCCGGAGAGTCCCTCGACCAGCCCCTGGAGCTCGTCCAGATCGCCGTCCGCCTCCAGCTGCGCGGCGATCGTGTCGACGGCGAGCCAGAAGATCATCGACTCCGGCGGCGCGGGCACGTCGGCCGCGCCCAGCTCCGCGAGCCAGACCCGGGCGAGGCCGCCCAGCTCGGCGTCGTCGAGCACGGCGCGCACGGCGGGCTCCGCCTCGGCGCCGACCAGGGCGAGCGCCTGCTGGCAGTGCAGCCGGCGCAGCGGTGCCTGCGGGTCCTGACCGCGTGCGGCGTCCAGGAGCTCGGCGGCGGCCCCGTCCTCGCCGCGCCGGGCGAGCCAGAGCTGGACCTCGCCGCGGGCCGCGTCCTCGGGGTAGTACGCGATGCCGCCGAGGAGCTCGTCGGCCTTCTTGTCGACGAGGTCGCCGATGACCGGGGCCTCCACGCCCGCGTCCAGCATCCTGGCCCGGATGCCGTACAGACCGAGGGGGGTCAGCTTCACCATCCCGTACCGGGTGACGTCGTCGTCGTCGGCGGGCGGGGTGGCGTTCTCGCCCTCCTCAGCCAGCAGTGCCTCGTCCACCGGCTGGTACTCGACGATGCCGATGGGCTCCAGGACCCGGAACTGGTCGTCGAGGCGCATCATCGCGTCCGACACCTGCTCCAGGATGTCGTCGGTGGGCTCGCCCATGTCGTCGGGCACGATCATCGACGCGGCGAGCGCGGGCAGCGGCACCGGTGCGTCGCCCGCGGCGCTGTCGGAGACGGTGAGCAGGTAGAGGTTGCCGAGCACTCCGTCGAGGAACTCGGCCTCGGTTTCCGGGTCCCAGTCCAGGGCCTCGAAGTCGATCGACCCGTCCTCGCCGACGAGGTCGGCGAAGTCGTCGAAGAAGGGGGCGGTGGCATCGGCGTGCGCGGCCTCCAGGCCGTCGAGCCAGATCGCCAGGACGTCCTGCGGCGATCCGCCGGTCAGCAGCGCCAGGTTCTCACCTGCGGTGACGGTGCCCTCGGCGTCCTCGCCGGCGCCGGCCTCCGCGTCCGCGCCGGGCTCCGTCTCGTCCGCCTCCGGGTCCTCGATCTCGACGAGCCCGGTGTCGACCGCGAGCCGCCAGGCCTCGCTGGCCTCCGCCGCCCCGTCCTCGTCCGCGGTGAGGCCGAGGTGCTCGGCCGCCTCGGGCAGCTGCGCTTCGACGAGCTCGCCGCCGGCGCCCACCCTGGTGCCGGGTCCGGCCCAGCGGGCGAGCCGGACGGCGCGGGCGAGCAGCGGCGCGGCAAGCGCGTCCCGTGCCAGCTCGGCCTCGGTGTGGAGCCGTACCGGCGGCAGGGTGGGGCGCTCTGCGGACATCAGGGGGTTCTCCTAGGAACGTACGGGTCGTACGCGTCGCCGGGCGATGGCTCCGGGCACGTACGGGGACAGGCGGCCCAAGCGTAGACGTTTTTCGTCCCCCGCCGCCCGGTACCCGGGAAGGTCCCCCGCAGCCCGCCCGCGGAGCCCTGTGCGACCGGCGCGCACGCCCGCGCGGTCACCGCGTCCGGAGGGCCGGCCGCAGGCTGAGCGCGGGGGTGTAGCGGTGCACGCCGCCGCCGCTCACGCCGGGGTAGGCCTGCACCCGCTCCCACTGCGGTGTCCGTGACCCGATCCCGTCCCCGGCGGCGGCCAGCGCGTCGATGTGGGCCTGCGCGCTCACCCATTCCGCGTAGTTGAGCACCCGGGTTCCGTCGGTGCTGACGTGGAAGTGGCCGCTGATCCCGCCGGGCGCGGGCGCGGGGTCGGTCCCGAGCGCCTCGAACACTCCGTCCACCCAGTCGCGTTGGCGGGCCTTGTCCGCTCCGTCGAACTCGACGTCGACGATCACGACGCATCCCGGCTCCCGTGCGTCCGGGCCGCCCGCCGTGGAGCGGTAGAGCTCGTGGGTGCGCAGCCCGAGCCGCTCGATCCCCGGCACGGCAGCGTCGATGTCGGCGTTGCGCTCGTCGCGGCCGGCCCGGACGAAGGCCCGGTGGCTCTCCTCGTCCGCCCACTGCGAGTAGTGCAGCAGCGTCCTGCCGTCCTCCCCCACGTGGACGGTGCACGAGAGCGGGCCGGGCCTCGGCCACTCCCGGCCGCCCCAGGCCGCCCTGATGGCCTCGACGGCCTGCCGCTGCCGCTCCGGCGTGCCGACGTCCCAGGTGCTGACCTTGACGATTCCCGCGTCCGCTCGGGTGAAATCGGGCCGGGTCACGAATTCCACGCTCATGGCTGCTCCCCTCACCGGCGCTCCCCTGCGGCGCGCCCGTGACGGCAACCCTGTTACGTCAAGTGCGCTTGAGGTCAACTACGGTCCGCACTTTCGTCATTAGGCTGACGCATCGTACAGAACCGGACAACGAACGGAGTACCGCATGTCGCTGCGGGTCGAGCGCATCACGCGTGAACAGCACCTGGCGTTCGTCGCGGGCCGGGGTTCCGCGAGCCATATGCAGGTCCCCTCGTGGGGCGAGGTGAAGCCCGACTGGCGCGCGGAGAGCATCGGCTGGCTCGATGCCGGGGAGCTGGTCGGGGCCGCGCTGGTCCTGTACCGGCCGGTCCCCCGCATCAAGCGGTATCTGGCCTATCTGCCGGAGGGGCCGGTCATCCCGTGGCACGAGGGCGATCTGCCCCGCTGGCTGGATCCGCTGGTGGCGCACCTCAAGGCGCAGGGAGCGTTCACGGTACGGATGGGGCCGCCGGTGATCGCCCGCCGCTGGGAGGCGCGGACCGTCAAGGACGCCATCCCCGATCCGGCCGCGCGCAGGCTGCGTGACATCGAGCCGGACGTGTGCGAGCCGGGGGCCGCCGAGCTGGTGGACCGGCTGCGCCGGATGGGCTGGCGGCAGGGCGAGGACGGGGGCACGGACGGCTTCAGCGCCGGACAGCCCCGGTACGTGTTCCAGGTCCAGTTCGCCGGGCGGTCGCTGGAGGAGATCCGCGACGGGCTGAACCAGCAGTGGCGGCGCAACATCAAGAAGGCGGAGAAGGCGGGCGTCAAGGTGGTCGAGGGCGACCACGACGACCTTCCGGCCTTCTACGAGCTGTACCGCGAGACGGCCGAGCGCGACCGCTTCATCCCCCGCCCGCTGGAATACTTCCAGCGCATGTGGACCGCCCTGCGCGCCGAGGACCCCGGGCGGATGCGGCTGTACCTGGCGCACCACGACGGGGAGGTCCTCTCCGCGGCGACGATGCTGACGGTCGGTACGCACGTCTGGTACTCCTACGGCGCCTCCACCAGCCGTCGGCGCGAGGTGCAGCCCAACAACGCGATCCAGTGGCGGATGATGAGCGACGCGCACGAGCGCGGCGCGAGCGTCTACGACCTGCGCGGCATCACCGACACCCTCGACGAGAGCGACCACCTGATGGGCCTGCTGCGCTTCAAGGCGGGCACCGGCGGCCGGGCGGCGGAGTACGTCGGCGAGTGGGACTACCCGGTCAACAGGCTGCTGCACAAGGCATTCGGCCTGTACATGTCGCGCCGCTGACGTCCGGGGCGGGCCCGTCGGCGGCCCCGGGGCCCCACGCGAGGATCGGGACCATGGTTCTGCGCCCCGCCACCCGCCAGGACCTGCGAGGCCGTCCGGATCAGGCCCGGCCTGCGCGGTGGCGGGCTCGGGCGGCAGCTGATGGAACGGGCCGTCGAGCGGGCGCGGCAGTGGGGTGCGCGCTCGTGCAGCTGACCAGCACCAGGCAGCGGACGGACGCGCACCGCTTCTACGCGTCGCTGGGGTTCACCGCGAGCCACGAGGGCTTCAAGCTCGCCCTCCGAGCGGGCCGGTGAACGGGGCGGCCGCGCGGGTCACCCGGTCGTCGAGGTCCGCCAGCCCGTCATGTTGAACTCGTCGAGCAGCCGTACGTCGCTGCCCTCCAGCGGGAAGGTGCGCGCCTCCAGGCCGGGCGCCGGGGCGATCTCCAGTGCGTCACCCTCGATCATGTCGCCGCCGGTCGGGGTGGAGACCCAGGCCAGGAGCGAGTGCATGGTCTTCCCGGGGGACAGCATGACCTCTTCGGGGCCCTTGTCCTGGCCCATGTAGGACGAGCCCGGATTCACCTTCACCGGCAGCGCGTCACCCTTCTCGTCGAGGGCCTGGACCGAGGGGTAGCCGTCGACCCGGACGGGCTTGCCGCCGCAGTTGGTCAGGGTGAGCCCCACGGCGCGGTGGCCGAGGGCGGCCTCCACGGGGCCCATGTCCACGACGAGACCCGAGTCCGGGCAGCCGGTGGCGGAGGGTGTGGAGGTCGGGCGGACCGGCTGCCCCGGACGCGCGGCGGGTTCGGACGCGATGTCCAGCGGGGACGGCCGGTCCGCGCGCACCCCGGCGGACGCCGTGCGCGACGGGCTCGGGCCCGCCTCCCCCTCCCCCGCCGGTACGAGGAAGCCCGCGCACCCGGACAGGGTGAGTGTTCCGGTCATGATCAGAGCCGCCGAGGCGGCTCCGCGTATCCGTGTCCCCGTCAGTACCCGCACGCCCATGCTTCCGCCCCCAGGTCGGCCCCGCCCCATGTGCGGCCGATCATGCCAGAGCGCAAGATTGTTGAGCGCTGCTTCAGCTTCACCCGGAGAAGAACTAAGTAGACCTTCACGGTCCGGTGGGCGGACACTTCGGACATGACGTCTCCCGGAGCACCACGGCCGCGCCCCTTCGGCAGCGCCCTCTGCGCCATGATCACCCCGTTCACCGCCGACGGGGCCCTCGATCCGGACGCGGCCGCCGGGCACGCCTCGGCCCTGGTCGCGGACGGCTGCGACGGTCTGGTGCTCAGCGGCACCACCGGCGAGTCCCCGACCACCTCGGACGCCGAGAAGGCGGCCCTGGTACGCGCGGTGCGGGAGGCGGTCGGCCCGGACGTGTCACTGGTCGCGGGCGTCGGGACCAGCGACACCCGGCACACCGTGGAGCTGGCCGGACAGGCGGAACGGGCGGGCGCCGACGGCCTGCTCGTCGTCACCCCGTACTACAGCCGCCCTCCGCAGGCCGCCGTCGAGGCGCACTTCAGGCGGGTCGCCGACGCGACGGGCCTCCCGCTGATGCTGTACGACATCCCCGGCCGCACCGGCACCCGGATCGAACCGGAGACGGTGCTCCGGCTGGCGGAGCACCCGCGCGTCGTGGCCGTGAAGGACTGCTCCCAGGACCTGCTGGGCGCGACGAAGGTGATCGCGGCCACCTCGCTCGCCTACTACTCGGGCTGCGAGGAGCTGAATCTGCCGCTGTACGCGGTGGGCGGCGCGGGCTACGTCAGCACGGTCGCCAATGTGGCGCCCCGCCCGCTGCGCGCCGTCCTGGACGCGTTCGACGCCGGGGACACGGCGGGGGCGGCGCGGCTGAACGGGCTGCTGGCCCCGCTCGTCGGGCTGATGATGGCGTCCGGGCTGCCCGGCGCGGTGACCGCGAAGGCGCTGCTGGACGCGGGCCCGGTCCGGGAACCGCTGCAGCCCGCCGGGCGCGAGGCGGCCGACGGGCTGCGAAGGGCGTACGAGGAACTGCTCAGCGCCTGTTGACCGCTCAGTCATCGCTGTGCGGGACGTGTTGGTCGTTGCTGTGCGGGACGTGTTGGTCGTTGCTGTGCGGGACCGTCTCAGTCGTTGCTGTGCAGGACGTCGTTGAGGCCGTCCCAGACCGCGTTGTTCGGGCGGGCCTCGACCGTTCCGCTCACCGAGTTGCGGCGGAAGAGGATGTTCGAGGCGCCGGAGAGCTCGCGTGCCTTGACGACCTGGCCGTCCGGCAGCGTGACCCGGGTGCCGGCGGTGACGTACAGACCGGCCTCGACGACGCACTCGTCGCCCAGCGCGATCCCGACCCCGGCCTCGGCGCCGACCAGGCAGCGCTCACCGATCACGATGCGCTCCTTGCCACCGCCGGAGAGCGTGCCCATCGTGGACGCGCCGCCGCCGATGTCGGAACCGTTGCCGACCACGACGCCTGCGGAGATCCGGCCCTCGACCATGGAGGTGCCGAGGGTGCCGGCGTTGAAGTTGACGAAACCCTCGTGCATGACGGTGGTGCCGGAGGCGAGGTGCGCGCCGAGCCGCACCCGGTCGGCGTCGGCGATCCGGACACCCTTGGGCGCGACGTAGTCCGTCATGCGCGGGAACTTGTCGACCGAGGTGACCTGGAGGTGCAGGCCCTCGGCGCGGGCGTTGAGCCGCACCTTCTCCAGGTCGTCGACGGCGACCGGGCCGAGCGAGGTCCAGGCCACGTTGGTCAGGAGGCCGAAGAGCCCGTCCAGGTTCTGGCCGTGCGGCTGGACGAGGCGGTGCGAGAGCAGGTGCAGCCGCAGGTACGCGTCGTGCGCGTCGAGCGGCTTGTCGTCGAGCGAGCCGATGACCGTACGCACGGCGACGACCTCGACGCCCCGGCGGGCGTCCACGCCGATGGCCTTGGCGGCGCCCTCGCCGAGCAGGTTGACGGCCCGGTCGGGGGTGAGCCGCTCGGTTCCGGCCGGGCCGGGCTCGGCGGTGAGCTCGGGCGCGGGGAACCAGGTGTCGAGAACGGAACCGTCGCCGGCGATGGTGGCGAGGCCGGCGGCGACGGCGCCGGTGGTGCTGGTGGAAGTCGTGTCGGTCATGACCAGAACCTAACCGGCCGGGGCCCGCCCCGGCCAACCGGTCTCAGCGTCCGGGCGTCCGCCGGCCGTCGTACGGGAGCACCCCTGTAGCCCCCGTACGACGGCCGGCGGACATCCGGGCCGGAAGGGGTCAGGGGCGCTCCCCCTCCCGGCCGACCAGGGCGGTCTTCATGACGGCGTCGGCGCCGTCACCGACCGGCGAGTACATTCCGCCGCTGCCCGCGTACCGGAAGGTCACCGCGTCCAGGAGCAGCAGACCGGGCCTGCCCGGGAAGCGGATGCCGATGACCGGCCGGCCCAGCGCGTCCTGGGTCCGCACGGCCCGGACCCCGGGAACGGTGGCCATCGCGCGGTAGACGGCGGCGAGCCCCTTCGGGTCGGCGGGCCAGGACATGGCCAGCATGCTCAGCGCACGGAAGTCGTGACGGGCGACGGGCTCGTCCTCGCTCGGGTAGAAGGCGCGGGCCAGCTTCCGCACCTCGACCGGGTCCGAGGGCAGGTCCGCCAGGAACCGGAACCGTTCGCGGGCCGAGTGGTCGTCGCCCGACTTCCCGTTCTCGAACTCCGGGTCCGCGTACCGGTACCAGTGCTCGGTCTCCCGGGGGCCGCCGCGCTCCTCCCCCGGCCCGTCCGCCTGCTCACGGATCTCCAGCTCCTTGGTGTAGACCCACTGCCCCACTCTCGGCCTCGGCACCGGATCGTCCGCGACCTCGGCAGCCGCGTCCCGCAACAACGGTGCGGCACTGCCGAGTTCGGTCATGTCGATGGTCCGTGCACCGGGCTGCACGCCCTGTTCCCCGCCCATGAGCTGCGTGCCCAGGACGGTCGCCAGCGCGACGGCGGCGGTGGTCGCCACCGCGGTGAGCCGCCAGTCGGGGCGCGGCCGGCGACGCCGCCCGGTGGCCTCGGTCAGCCGCTGCCGGCCCTCGGCCAGGGACAACCGGTCCGGCGTGGGCGCCTCGGCGCGCAGTGCCCGCAGGAGCGTCATCTCATCCGTGTCCATGGGCAGCCTCCAGGCTGTCGGTAACGACTGTGGGATCGGCGCCCAGGGCTGTGCGCACCTTGCGGCGGGCCCGGTTGAGCCGGGAGCGGACGGTGCCGACGGGCAGCGAGAGCGCGTCGGCCACCTCCTGGTAGCTGAGGTCGGCCCAGGCGATCAGCAGCAGCACGTGCCGGTCACCGGCGGACAGTGCGGCGAGCGCTCCGGCGAGTTCGGTGTGGGCCGCCTGGGCGCTGACCCGGTGGTCGGCCCGCTCGGTCCAGGACTCGGCGACCAGGTCGGTCCCGGTGCGGGCCAGCGCCCGCAGCCCCCTGACCTCGGCGCGCCGGTGCTTGCCGATGAGGTTGGCCGCGATCCCGTACAGCCAGGGCCGGGCGCTCTCCCGGCCGGTGTCGAAGCGGGTGCGGGCCCGGAAGGCGATGAGGAAGGTGTCGGCGGTGATGTCGTCGGCGGCGCCCTCGCCGAGCCGGCGGGCGGCATAGCGGTGAATGTCGGCGGCGTACCGGTCGTAGAGCAGCGCGAACATCTCGGGCTGTTCCAGCGACTGGCTGATGACGGCCGCGTCATCGTCTCTCGGTGGTCCGGTCACAGTGTCTCCGTCTTCTCCGACGTCTCCGGCTCCGTATGTGGCGTGTCACCTCCTGTTGCCCGAAGGGGCCTGGCGGGTTCACGCAGCCGCCGGGCCGCGAGCACGGCCACCCCGGCGCCGCCGGCCAGCACCGCGCAGGCGGGCCACAGGAGCGCGGGCGCGGTGGCGTACAGCGCGCCGCCCAACGGGGGTGCCAGCACCTGTCCGCTGATGGAGGCGCCCGCGTACAGGCTCTGGAACCGGCCCTGGGCGTGGGCGGGTGCCTGGTCCGCGACGTAGGCCGTGGCCGGGGTCTTGTAGAGGATCTCGCCCAGCGTCAGCGAGAGCATCATCAGGACGGCGAACAGCGCCCCCGCGCCGGGGATCAGCACCGCGTACCCGACCCCGACCAGCAGCAGTCCGGTGCCCACGATGCCGAGCGGCGCCCGGTCGCGCAGCGCGTGGGCGGCGGGGAGTTCGAGACAGAGGATGACGCCCCCGTTGACGGCGATGAGCCAGCCGTAGAACTGGGTGCCGTGGCCGTGGCCGGCGAGGAACACGGGCAGGGTCGAGTACTGCTGGCGGTAGACCAGGTCGACGCAGACGATCGCGGCGAGGAGCACCGGTACGGCGGGCCTGGCCCGCAGTTCGCTCCAGAGCCCGGGGGCGTCCGGGCGGTGTACGGGGCGGGAGTGCGCGGTGCCCGGGGCCGGCAGGATCCGTGCCGCGTACGCGGCGTACAGCAGGGTCCCGACGCCGTCGATGACGAAGAGCCAGTCGTACGAGAAGCGGGCGGCGATCAGCGCGCCGAGCGGCGGTCCGACGGCGAAGCCCCCGTTGCCCGCGAACCGGGTGAGGGCGAAGCTCTGGCGCCGCCGGCCCCCGGGGACGGAGACCGCGACGAGCGCGGAGTTCGCGGCACGCACCACGCCGCTCGCGTACTCGGCGAGCGGGAGCGCGCAGTACAGGGCGGCGAGCGGCAGGAGCGGGAGGCTGACGAGCACGACCCCGCTCACACAGGCGCCGGTCAGCAGCATCCGGCGGTGCCCGTACCGGTCGCCGAACCAGCCTCCGGTGAAGTTGCCCGCGACGAGTCCCGCGCCTCCGATGCCGCTGAGCACCCCGGCCTGGGCGACGGAGAGTCCACGCGGCCCGGTCAGGTAGACGAAGAGGTAGACGAAGGTGAAGCTCACCACGCCGTTGAAGAACGCGCCGAGTGCCAATAGCCGCACCGTGCGCGGCACGCCCCGCACCATCCCCGTCCCGGTGCCTGCCCCGATGCCCGTCCGCACGCCGTTCCCCGTCCCGTCCCCACCCTGAGGGACGCTCCGGGCGAGTTCCCTTTGGGAACGGACTATGGCAGCATGCTTTCCGCAGGTCAATCCAGTTGAATGGCCGTCCGACGTGACGGAGGAACTCCATGCCCCAGCGCACCAGCCTGGCCGACGCCGACTGCGCGATCGCCCAGGCGCTCGACGTGGTCGGCGACTGGTGGACCCTGCTGATCGTGCGGGACACGGCGCGCGGGGTGCACCGTTTCGACGCGCTCCAGCACGAGCTGGGGGTGTCCCGCAAGGTCCTGACGGAGCGGCTGCGGCTGCTGGTCGACGCGGACGTGCTGTCCCGGGAGCCGTACCAGGAGCGGCCCGCCCGGTACGAGTACCGGCTGACGCCGCGCGGCCGCGCCCTGCTGCCCGTACTGATCGCGCTCCAGGACTGGGGCGACGCGTGGGTGACGGGAGACGGAGCGACCATGGCCACCACACAGGAGTCCTCGCACGAGGCCGCACGGGTGCACGCGCTGGTGGGCACCCGGGTACCGGAGCTGAGCCTGCCGTTCCACACCGGCGGCGAGCACGACCCGGTCGCCTCGGCGACCCCGTACACCGTCCTGTACTTCTTCCCCGGCGCCTACGCCCGCCCGGAGTCCTACCCCCCGGGCTGGGCGGGCATCCCGGGCGCGCGGGGCTGCACCCTCGAATCGTGCACGTACCGCGACCAGCTGGCCGAGTTCACGGCGGCGGGCGCGACGGTGCACGGCGTCTCCACCCAACGCCCGGACGAACAGGCCGCCTTCGCGGAGGCTGAGCGGCTGCGCTTCCCGCTCCTGTCGGACGCGGACCTGACTCTGACGGCGGCACTGCGGCTGCCGACCTTCCGGGCCGCGGGGATCAGCCGGCTGAAGCGGCTGACGCTGGTGGTGGACCGGGACCGCACGGTCCGCGAGGCGCTGTACCCGATCACCGACATCGAACAGAGCGTGCGGGCGGCACTGGCGGCGGTCCGGGGCGCGGGAGCCGGTCGTACGGAACAGCCGTAGGACCTTGCGGGGGCAGGCTCCAGGAGAGGCCTGTGGGCCGCACCAGTGTGCCGGGCGGCGCGCCGCGAGAGGCTCGACGGACCGTATCCGAGCCTCACTTGGGGGAATTCGTGACCGTCTCCACCTCGCCGTCCGCGTTCAGCCCGGCCCGCTCCCGCGGCGCCCTCCGGGCCTGTGCCGCGGCCGTCTGCTGCGGCCTGCTGCTGAGCGGACCGGCCGTCGCCACCGCCGCCGCCTCGCCCGTCGGCCGGGCGCACGCGCACACCCCGGCCGCGGAATCGGGCCGGGGCACCCTGGTCTCCGCCGAGAAGCTGTACACGCTCGCGACCCCGCGGGCGGCCGCCGCCGAGCTGGCCGCCGCCGGGTTCGCCGGCGACACCGCGCGGCACGGCGTCGTCGCCTACCGGCTGGTCTACCGGACCGTCGACGCGTACGGCCGGCCGACCACGGCGAGCGGGCTGTTCGCCCTGCCGCTCAACAGCGCGCACCGGCTGCGCACGGTCTCCTTCGCGCACGGCACCGGCAGCCACAAGAACGACGCACCGTCCATGCAGCGCGGCGCGTTCGTGTCCGCACCGGTGATCGCGCACGCGGCCGCCGGCGCGGCCACGGTCGCGCCCGACTACCTGGGGCTCGGCAAGGGCCCCGGCCTCCACCCCTGGATGGACATCAGCTCGGAGACCACGGCCTCCCTCGACATGCTCCGGGCCGCGCGCGCCTTCGCACCCCGCGCCGGGCACGTGCTGGAACGCGAGGTCATGGTCACCGGCTTCTCGCAGGGCGCCTCGGCCGCCCTGGGCCTCGGCCGGGCCCTGGAGTCGGGACAGGACCGCTGGTTCCGGCTCGGCGCGCTGGCACCCATCAGCGGCGCCTACGACTTCGGCGGCGCGGAACTGCCTGCGCTGCTCGCCGGCGAGCTGGAACCCAAGTCGAGCGTGGTGTACGCGGCTTACACCCTGGTGGCCTTCAACCGGCTGCACCACCTCTACGACGCTCCCGGCGAGGTCTTCGAGGACCCGTACGCCGGCACGGTCGAGGCACTGTTCGACGGCACCCACACCGGGAAGGAGCTGATGGACGGAACTCCGGGCAACCTGCGCGACGAACTGCTGACCGACCACGGCTACGAACTCCTGGCGCATCCGACGGAACCGCTGGCCGCGGCCCTGCGCGAGACGGACGCCGTCTGCACCGACTGGACGCCCCGCGCCCCGGTCCGCCTCTACATGGCCGCCGGGGACGAGCAGGCCACCACCGAGAACACCGCGCACTGCCGGGCGGCGCTGCGCGCCGGGGGCGTGTCCGCGCCGGTCATCGACCTCGGCGAGGTCGACTACAGCGGATCGCGCCACCTGGGGTCCAACGTCGCGGCGACGGCGGCCGTCGTGCGCTGGTTCGGTGAGCTGTCCCGGCGGTGACGGAGGCGGCCGGAGCGGGCGGACACCGCGTGCGGGCCGGAGCGGTCCGGTTCCCCCGGCGGCCTACTCGCCGACCTCTCCATCGATCGCCTCACGGAGCAGGTCGGCGTGGCCGTTGTGGCGCGCGTACTCCTCGATCATGTGGGTGAGGACATAGCGGAGCGAGATCTCCTCGCCCCGGAAGTCCACCGTGTCGTCGAGGGACTCGACCCTGCGCTCGGCGGCACGGGAGCCCTCGCACGCCTCGCGCCAGCACGCGAACGCCTCGTCCACGTCGGCGTCCCGCACATGGAACTCACCGAACCCGGCGTCGGTCGCGGGCCACAGAGGTGTGCAGTGCTCCCCGCTCAGCACCACGCGGAACCAGCTCCGTTCGACCTCGGCCGCATGCCGTACGAGACCCAGGAGGGAGAGGCCCGAGGTCGCAACGGCCTTCCGCTTCAGCTGTTCGCCGGTCAGCCCCCGGCACTTCATGGCGAGGGTGGCACGCTGGTAGTCGAGGAACGTGATCAGCGACGCGCGGTCGCCGGCCAGCTTGGACGGGTGTATTCGCCGGTCATCACTCATCGGGCGATGATCGCAGGGGGCTGATCCGGGGCCGGCCGGGGGTCCGGACCGGGGCCGCCGGACAGGCGCTACCCCACGACCCGCCCCAGCATCTCCCGTGCGTAGGCCTCGTCGTAGACCCCGCCGGTAAGCAGGACCTGGAGACAGATCCCGTCCATCAGGGCGACCAGCGCCCGCGCGGTGGCCGGATCGGTGCGTGCCGCGAGGAGGCCGGCCGTGTCGTCGGTCCACTCGGCGGCGACTGGCCGCAGCGCGGGCCTGCGCAGGGCGGCGAGGTAGAGCTCGTACTCCAGCTCCGCCCTGCCTCGGCCGCCGCCGAAGAACTCCCCGAGCAGCCGGGCGAGTTCGGCCGCGAGGTCGGCGGACCGGTCGGTGAGGGCGGGGCTGTCGCGCATGAGCGCGGCGAAGTTCTCGTTCGACCGGCGGAGCGCGGCGATCAGCAGCTCGTCCAGCGAGGCGAAGTGATACGTCGTCGAGCCGAGCGGCACATCGGCCTCGGCCGCGACGGAGCGGTGGCTGAGTCCGGCGATGCCCCTGGCGCCGACCACCCGGATCGCCGCGTCGATGATCCGGGCGCGCCGCTCGGGATCGTACCGCCGCACCATCAGTGCGCACCGCCCAGGTTGAGTACCACCACACCGGCGATGACCAGCGCGATGCCGGCCACCTTGACCAGGTTGCCGGACTCACCCATGAACAGGATCCCGATGACGGCCACGGCGGCGGTGCCGATGCCGGCCCAGATCGCGTAGGCCGTGCCCATGGACAGGGTCTTGAGGGTCTGGGCGAGCAGCGAGAAGGCGAGCAGATAGCCGGCGACGGTGATCAGCGAGGGCCAGAGCCGGGTGAATCCCTCGCTGTACTTCATGGCGGTCGTCCCGGCCACCTCGGCCGCGATGGCCGCGGCCAGCAGTCCATATCCCATGTGTACGAGTGTACGCATCGTCCGGCGCGAAGGCCCGGGGTCAGCCGGACGGGCTGGGGGCTACCGTGGTCCGTCCATGTACATGACCGAAGGACGGGCGGGGCGGAAGTGGCGCAGGACGCAGGGTGGGGCGGCGGGCCGCAGGGCGTGCCGAACGGGGGCGCACCGTACGGGGGGCCGCCCGGCTGGGGCGGCTGGGGCGGCGGCTGGATGCCGCCCAAACCCGGGGTGATACCCCTGGGGCCGCTGAGGCTCGGGGACATATTCGGCGGTGCGTTCTCCACCATCGGCCGGCACGGCAAGCAGCTGTTCGGCGTCGGCGCGGCCGCCTACGGCGGGGCGTTGGCCGTGGTCGTGGCGGCGATCGCGATCGCCTACTCCGCCACGGCGGACCATCTGGACCGGCTGGTCTCGCTCAGCTCCGACGAGGACCCCAGGACCGAGGACTGGGTACCGATGCTGATCGCCTTCTGCTCGGTCGCCCTGGTGTGCCTGATCGTGGGCGTCCTGTCCACGGCACTGATGTACGCGGCCGTGCCCACGGTCCTCCAGGAAGCGGTGCTGGGCCGGCCGACCACCTTCTCAGGCGTCTGGCGCCGGGCCTGGGCACGGGTTCCCGCCGTGATCGGGACGGTGTTCCTGACCGGGCTGATCGCGATGATCCCCCTCGTGCTCGTCTGGGCCGCCGTCATCACCCTCATCGTCGGCCTGGCCGACTCGGGCGGCGGCGGTGGACCGGTCGCGCTGATCGTCATCGGTGTCCTCGGCGCACTGGCGACGGGACCGCTGGCGCTCTGGCTCTGGGTGAAGTTCAGCCTGGCCCCCACGGCCGCGGTCTTCGAGAACCAGGGCCCCATCGCCGCGATGCGCCGCTCGTCCGTGCTGGTGCGCGGCGACTGGTGGCGGATCTTCGGCATCACCCTGCTGACGGGCGTCATGGCTGCGGTCGCGAGCTATGTGATCCAGCTGCCGTTCACGCTGATCGGCATGTTCTCGGGCATGCTCGGCTCGGCCGGCCTGAGCGACGACCCGAACCCGGCGTCGATCGTCGTCGCCATGAGCGGCTACCTGCTGGCCCTCCTGGTCGGCCAGCTGGTCAGCCAGCTCATCGTGGCCACCTTCCCGCCGCTGGTGGCGGGCCTGCTCTACGTGGACCGCCGCATCCGCACCGAGGACCTGGGCCCGGTCCTCGCCGAGGCCGCCGCGGTGCCCCCGCAGTACGCGCACTGAGGCGGACCGGGTCGGCGGGTGAGAGGGGCAGGGGCCTGTTTGACCTTGACACGGTGACAAGGTCAAAAGTGATCGCCAAGGAGGTGGTCCAACATGGCGATCACAAGGCAGGGCTCGGACTCGGAACCGAATACGGCTACGGGTACCGGTACGGCTACGGGTTCAGATACGGCACGGATGCTTCGGGCTCTGGAGGACGACCGTTCGTCCGTCCGGCTGCGGGCGGCTCTCGCGGTCGGTACGACGCCCGATCCGGTCTTCGTCGACGGGCTCGTCGAACGGTGCGCGGTCGAGCCCGAGTTCCTCGTGCGCGACATGCTGACCTGGGCGCTCACCCGCCACCCGGCGGCCCTGACGCTTCCCGGGGTGCTGCGCGAACTCCACTCGGAGCGGGCGCAGGCGCGGAGCCAGGCGCTGCACACCCTGTCCAAGATCGGGAACCCGCAGGCGTGGCCGGCCATCACCCGGACACTCCTGTGCGACGCCGACGACGAGGTGGCGCGGACGGCTTGGCGGGCCGCGGTCGTGCTCGTACCGGCGGGCGAGAAGTCCGCGCTGGCCCCGGTGCTGGCGACGCAGCTCGGGCGCGGTGGGCGGGAGACACAGCTGAGCCTCAGCCGGGCGCTGGTCGGACTGGGCGAGGCCGCCGCGCCGGCGCTGGACACCGCGGCCGGCGTCGCGGAACCGGGCGTGCGGGCGCACGCGATCGCCACCCAGTGGCTGCTGAGCGACCCGGAGGCCGGGTTCGGGTTCGCGATCGAGGAGGCGAAGCGGGTCGTGGCCCTCGGCGGGTACGGCCAGGAGGGATGACGGGGCGTGCTGATCGGTGAGGTGGCCCGGCGGTCCGGGGTCAGTGCCCGGATGCTCCGGCACTACGAGTCGCTCGGTCTGGTGAGTCCTTCGGGCCGCACCGGCTCCGGCTACCGGGAGTACTCCGGGCAGGACATCCGCCGGGTCTTCCACATCGAGAGCCTGCGGTCGCTGGGGCTGTCGCTGCGCGAGATCGGGCGGGCACTCGACGACCCGGGCTTCACGCCCTCGCTGCTCGTCGACGACCTCGTCCGCCAGACGCGCGAACGCATCGCGGCGGAGACCGAACTGCTCACGCTGCTGAGCCGGGTCGACGCCTCGGACCCGGCCGGCTGGGACGACGTCCTCCAGGTCGTGGCCCTCCTGCGGGCGCTGGGGTCGAAGAGCGCCGACGCCCGCCAGCGCGCCGCCCTCTCCTCGGGCGACGAGGTCCCGGTGCCGGTGGAGGCCCTGGTGGAGGCGGCACTGAGCGAGACGGAACCGAACGTCGCCGGAGCCATTCGCTGGGCGCTGGCGCGATCCGGCGACCGGGGCGCGGCACTGCTGGCGCAGGGCCTCGGCTCACCCGTGGCCGCCGTGCGGGAGCGCGCCGTGCGGTCCCTCGCCGAGATGCCCGGCGAGGAGGCCGCCGCGCGGCTGCGCGACGCCCTCGACAGCCCCGACCCGGTGGTCCGGGGGCATGCGGCGCCGGCGCTCGGCGCCCGGGGTGCGGGCGATGCGGTCCCGACGCTCATCGACATGGTCGTGGCGGGAAGGAACGACACCGGCGCCGCCGACGCGCTCGGTGTGCTGGCGCGCGACGCCCCGGCGGCGGACCGGATCGCCGCCGGGATCGCCGACCGCCTCGCCGAGGACACCACGCGGGCGCCCGCACGCGGACGGCTGACCCAGGCGCTGGGAAGCGTTCCCGGGGCGAGGGCCTCCCGTGCCCTGGTGGAGCTGGCGCGGGACGAGGACCGTGCCGTCGCCCTGACCGCGGCGTACCTGCTCCGACTGCGCGACGAACACTGACCGGTGCGCGGCCCGGACCGGTACCGGAAGGATGGCCGGCCGGTGCCGGGGGCGTGGCCGCAACCACGCCCCCGGCGCACGGTCACAGGTAACTGGCGGCGGTCACACAGAATCCGCCCAGCGCCACGGCCCAGACGTACGGCAGGGTCCGCAGCATCACCTGCTGGGGTGTCACCCCGGCGTACTGCGCGCTCCAGACGGTCTGCGTACTGGTGGGGTCCGACACCCCGAAGACCTGGTTGTACGAGGTGGCGAGGCCGAGGACCGCGACGGCCGGGTAGATGCCGGCCGCGATGAGGACACCGGCGATACCCGCGCCGAGCCCGTAGACGTTCAGCGGCCCCCGGTACAGGCAGAGCGGCACCAGCACGGTGAACACCACGACGAACAGCACCGGGTTCTGCGGGCTGACGGCCTTCACCAGCGGCTCCAGGGACTCCACCGCGCCGGGCAGCTTCACCGCGGCGAGGAGGATGCCGATGGCGACGAACAGCACGATCGGTGCCGCCGCGACCTCGAACGCGCCGTACAGCGTGCGCAGCAGCCGCTTGTTCATGTCGCGCGGCCGAGTGGTGGTGACCAGTGCGTACAGGACACCGGCCAGCATCGACGGCAGGATCGCGACGTCGAAGCCGAGCGCGAGGACGAGCGGGACGAGCGGGGTGAGCAGCGCGTACCAGGGTGCGTCACCGAGCTGCTTGCGCCGGGAGGCGGGCTTCGCGGAGGCCGACTTGAGGGACCACGCGTGCTCGACCCCGCGGCGCCGGGTCTCGATGAGGACGAAGAGGACGGCGGCGGCCAGCGCGAACGGGAACAGCTTCATCATGAAGCCTCGGACCGTTTCGACGGGCAGTTCGAGCGCGGTGGAGAAGAACTGCCAGATGGGCAGTTCGAAGGGCATGCCGGCGGCGATGCCCATCAGGATCGTCCCGGCCGCGGTGACCTTGGGAATGCCGACGGCGATCATCGCGGGGATGCCGATGATGCCGGCGAGCATCGCCGCGGGGGCCGATCCGGTGACCGTGCCGACGAGGGTGGAGACGGCGAGGACGCCGAGGGCGACCACGACCGGCCGGTCCCCGCCGAACTCGACGATCTTGCGGACGAGGGTGCCGGCGATGCCGGTCTCGTCGAGCAGTCTGCCCAGCCAGGAGCCGAGCAGGATCGCGATCATCGTGGCGGCGAGCATCGGCGCGCCGTTCTGCACGACCGTGTCCAGGACGCTGTTCTCGCCGGTGAGCGGTGCTCCCGCGACGAGGGCGATGACGACGCCGAGGATGACGAGCGCGAAGGCGGTGGGCAGCCTGCGGGTGAGCATCGCGGCGACACCGGCCGCCATGACAAGAAGGATGACGACGCCCATGGCGTTACTTCTCTCTTCCGTGCGGGGATCCGTGCGGGGATCCGTACTGCGGCTCGGCCGCGGTGGCCAGGGCGGCCGTGAGCAGGAGCGGACTGCGTCCCAGGCCGCAGGCGGCGCGGGCGTGGGCATGGGCGGCGATCTCGTCGGCCCCGGCGACGTGGCCGTACAGGGTGTGGCGCCCCGCGCGCAGCACGACGTGGTTCAGTTCGCGCTTCAGGGCCTTCTTCGCGGGCCCGTGGTGCAGTTGCTCGTGCACGGCCTCGTGCGCGATCGCCGCCGCCCGTACCGAACCGGCCGGGAACCAGTGGCGCCAGCCGAGCCGGTCGGTCAACTCCTCGGCGAGGGCCAGGGTGTCGGTGAACAGCTCGACGGCCGGGACCGGCCGGGAGGTGTAGCGGGCGAGCAGGCCCTTCGCCAGGCCGCCGTCGCTCTCCACGATCCGCGCCGTGGACGCGGTGGGAGCCAGCGCCGCGCCGAACTCCTCGGCCGTGCGCGCCCATCGGCGCAGCAGCTCAGGGTCGCGGCCCTCGTGCGTGGGGGTGTTCGCCAGCAGCCGTACGCCGAACTCGACGTCGTCGCAATCCGCGAGCGCCTCGATCTCCGTGAGCACCGCCCGGCCGGGCAGGACGGCCGTCATGACCGCACCTCCACGACCGCGACGACCGGTTCGTCGGCAGCGCGCGAGCTCAGTTCGCTGCGGGCGAGCGCGAGCAGCGGCTGCGGGTCGAGCACCCCGGACAGGTCCGCTATCCGGGAGCCGAGCAGCAGCCGCAGCGCCGGGGCGCGGACGCCGCCGTCGCCGTACGACGTCGCCTCCTTCACCAGCCCCGCGAGGACCTCTGGCGCCCGGCCCACCGTGGTGGTCTCGACCCGGGCGTCCGGCGCGTGGAGCCGTACGACACCGTCGGCGTCGACGACCCGCACCGGGTGCAGGTCCGGGCGGAACCTGCGGTGTACTTCGGTGCCGTACACGGTGTGGGCGGGGGTGCCCGCGAGCACGGTCACGGACGCCGGGCCGGTCCTGAGGCTGTCGGCGGCGGCGCGCAGCCGGTCCGCCTCGTCGGCGCGGTGGGCCCGGTCCTGCGTGCGCAGTTCGGTGGCGCCGGTCGCGACGGCCCGCACGGTGCTGGTCTGCGGATCGACGGTGACCTCCACCTCCACCCCGTCCGCCGCGGCACCCTGGGCGACGACGGCGGCCTCGGCCTCGGCGCGCACGGCGAGTATCTGTTCCTGGCCGGCCCCCGGGATGATGCGCTCGACCTGCTCCCGGATGAGAGCGAGGGCCACACCGATGGGGCTGATGACCTCGTTGTGCCGGGCGATGCGGCCCTCCTGGCCGGTGACGGCCGCGAGGTGCGGTGTGACGGCGGCTGCGCCACCGCCCCCGCCGACGAGCACCGCGGTGTCCTTGTCCAGGCGGTAGTCGCGCATCATCGTGTCGACCACCGCCCTGACCTGCGCGGTGCCCGCGTCCAGGATCTTCGTCGCCGCCGTGGCGACGTCCGTGCCGAGCAGGGCGGCCAGCGGGGCGATCGCGGCCTCGGCGACGGCCCGGTCGCACTGCGCGAAGTCCCCCTCGGGCACCCGGCCCAGGGCGTTCGCGGCGCAGGTCATGGTGATCGCGAAGCGGCCGCCCGCGGCGTCGAGCACCGCGTAGTCGGCCGGGTCGTCCGCCATCGGCCGGATCAGGGCGACCTCGGCGCCCCGCAGGTCCTGCGCGCTCGCGAAGCAGGCGTACGCGAGCCCCGCGATGTGCGCGCTGCGCGGTCCGGCGCCGGTGACCGCGCCGCCGGAGACCCGGACCATCGACCCGCCGCCGACCCCGACGGTCCGGACGTCGAGCGCCGACAGGTACGAGCTCCGGCCGAGGATGGTGGCGTGCCGGACGGCGACCTTGCCGCGCCGCACGACGCTGATGTCCGTGGACGTTCCGCCGGTCTCCAGGAACAGGCCCTCGCTGATGCGTTCCTGCATGAGCGCCCCGGCGACGCCGGCCGCCGGTCCCGACAGCACCGTCAGCAGCGGTCTGCGCCGCATCTCGTCCAGCGACATCACCCCGCCGTCGCAGCGCATCACCATCAGCGGCGCGCTCACGCCCGCCTTGGTGATGGAGGCGTCGACGAGGTCGGCGGTGGCGAGCATGCGCGGCAGGATCGCGGCGTTCACCACGGCGGTCCGGGTCCGCTTGTGGAGCCCGTACAGCGAGGTGATGTCGTGCGCGGCGGTCGTCGGCAGCCCCAGTTCCCCGGCGGCGGCGACGACGGCCTCCTCGCCCTCGGGCCGGTCGACGCTGAACGGCTGGCTGGCGACGACCACTTCGGCGCCCTCCCGCACGACCGCGTCCAGGGCGGCGCGCACGGCGGGGGCGTCGTCCGGGTCGGCCACATGGGCGTAGACGAGCGGGAGCCGCTTGCCCGGGGTGAGCTCCAGCTTGCGGAAGGCGGCCAGCCGGCGGGTGAGCGACGCGCTCGGACCTGCGCCGATGCCGATCAGGCCGACGGTGGCGACGTCGCCCTCCAGCAGCGCGTTGGTAGCCTGTGTGGTGCCGTGGGCGAGGAAGGTCACGTCCTGCGGGGTGTGGCCGGTCTGTTCCAGCAGGCGGTCGAGAGCCTCGACGATGCCGTGGGCGACACCGTCCTCGTGGTGGTGGCTGGTGGGAACCTTCACCTGCCCCAGCAGAAGCAGGGTCGTGGCGTCGACGGCCACGGCATCGGTGAAGGTTCCGCCCACGTCGATGCCGACGCGGATGCGGTGGGTGTTCATGGCTGGGCACCTCCTTGTGCGGGTGGGCAGGGCGAGGGCGGCAGGGCCGGTCGGCGTTACGGGACCGGAGCCCTGGGCCGGGCGGGTACAGGTGGAGCTGCGCCCGCCCGGCGCTCCGCGGTCGCCCGGGGGCTGTGCGGTGGAGCGGGGCCGTGCGGTGGAGCGGGGTGTGTCGGTCCGTCAGGTGACGACGGGGGTCAGTAGCCGCGTACGTCGGGCCAGTGGCGCTGGACGCCCTCGCGCTCCAGCAGCCGGGCGAACGCGTCGAACCGCTTGTCCTCGGCCTGGACCCGGTGCGGCTCGACGCTCTCGGCGACGCAGTGCGCCGCGAGGGAGCCGGCGACCTCGCCGATGTTCCATTCCACCGGGTGGAGCCGGTAGCAGCCGTTGGTGATGTGGGTGGTGCCGATGTTCTTTCCGGCGGGCAGCAGATTGCGGACCCGGCGCGGGATCAGCGCGCCGAGGGGGATCTCGAACGGCACCGACCCGATGTCGATGTAGTTGTCGCCCCCGGTGGAGGGGTGCAGGTCGATGCGGTAGTTGCCGATGCCGACGGAGTCCCGGTACCGGGTGCCGCCGTACGGGCCGACGATGTCGATGGACACGTCGTGTTCGGTGACGGTGGTGACGGCCTTGATGCGGCGCGACTCGCGGACGTACGGGGCCTTGGCGAGCCCGTCGGACGTGCCCGTGATGTCGGGGCGCAGCCGCAGCCCGGGGAACCCCTGGCCGCCGTCGGCGCGCGGCGCCTCGGTCTGGAGCCAGTACAGCACCGACAGGGAGAGCTGGCGGGCCTCGGCCAGGGCGGCGGCCGAGGTCTCCTCGCCCGCGCCGATCAGAGGCTTCAGCCAGTAGTCGTTGAGCGGCCAGTTGACCAGCGTGATGTCGGAGTCGAAGGCGCCGGGCCGGTGCAGCTTGCGGGCCAGGATGCGGCGGAAGCCGAAGAGTTCCTTGTCGCCCGCGTCGGCGGACTGGTCCGCGTTGACGTCGAGCGGGTCGAGGTCCGGGTTGGGCACGAAGGTGCGCGGTACGGCTTCCAGGCTGCGGGGGTCGGGGGCGAGGAAGCCGAGCAGCGGGCCCGGCCAGAAGTCGGGCCGGTAGCCGCGCCAGAAGTCGTAGTCGGCCGGCCGCTCGATGGTGTGGTCCTCGCCCTCGTGGTGGGAGAGCGCGAAGCACACGGTGATGCCCTGCTGGTTGAGGGGCTGGGCCTGCTCGGGGGCGTGCGGTTCGTCGAACTCGGCGCGCGCCTCGGCGCCGGTCGCGTGCTCCACCCCGGCGAGTTCGAGCAGTTCGCCGGTCTCGGTGGCGTCGATGACGTAACGCGCTGCCACCGTAAGGCGGTTGCCGGTGCGGATGTCCTCCAGCGTGACGGACCGCACGGTGTCGTCGTCGCCCTCGTCGGCGGCGACCGGCCGGTGCTCGGTGAGCAGCGTCAGCCGGCCGGCGGAGCGGTGGGGTGCGAGCATCGCGTCCAGGACGGCGAGGGCGACGCGCGGCTCGTGGCAGAGCTTGCTGACGCGGCCGGCCCCGGGGTTGAGATTGGTGAGCGCCAGGGCCTCGGAACGCAGCGGGTACCAGCGGCGGTAGTGGTCCCTGATGGACTCGCGCAGGGCGCGGTACGAGGCGGTGGTCCCGAACTCCTCGACCCATGGGTGCTCGTCCGGCGGGACCGCCTGCGAGGTGAGCTGGCCGCCGATCCAGTCCGTCTCCTCGGTGAGGACGACGGTGCGCCCCGCCCGGCAGGCGGCGAGGGCGGCGGCGATGCCGCCGAGACCGGCGCCCACGATGAGGATGTCGGGTTCGGGTATCACGGTTCTCCTTGAAGTGCTTCGTGTGCTCGGTGCGTTGAAGCGTTGATACGGGTGCGAGGAGGGTCAGGGATGGCCGGCGGGCACCGGTCCCGCCGTCGAGCCGGCACGGAAGGTGCAGGCCACGAGGGGTTCCGTCGCCTCGTCGCCGGCCACCAGCGCGGCGAGCATGCGCACGGCGGCCGCGCCCAACTGCGGCCGGGGGATGTCGAATCCGGTGATGGGCGCACCGTCCGCCAGGTCCGGCGGGGGGCTGCCGAGCACCGCGAGCGAGGCGTCACGCGGGCAGTCGATGCCGACGAAGTGCGCGGCGCCGTGCAGGGCGCGCCAGGCGTCACCGGTGTCGGTCTCCTCCGCGACGAAGGCCGTCACCCCGTCGTCGAGCCAGCCGCGCAGCCGTTCCGCGGTGAGCTCGCGCTCCGGGTCGGCGGAGCGGAAGACGGCCCCGGGGCCGCCGGGCAGCCCCGCCTCCTCCAGGCCCTTGAGGAAACCGTGCTCGCGGTCGGTGGACGCGGGGGCGTCGTCGTTCTCGCGTACGAGCACGATGCGGCGGTGCCCGAGGGAGGCGAGGTGCGCCACGACCTCCCGGCTGGCGCTGATGTAGTCGGCGCCGACCCAGGCCAGTCCCTCCAGCTCGTCCCTGCGGCCCAGGTGGACGACCGGGAACCCGTCGGCCACCAGGCGCAGCAGCTCGTCCGCCGGTGCGTGGCGACCGAGGAACAGGCAGCCGTCGGCGAGGCGTACCCGGTTGAGCGCGTGGGGGCCGGCGGCCCCGGCGCCGCCCGTGCTGGAACCGGTGAACAGCACCAGGTCGTAGCCCCGGGCGGCGGCCTCCTGCTCGACGCCGACGAGGAACGGGTAGTACGAGTGCTGCACATCGGTCGGGAACGTGGAGGTGAAGCTGAAGACCCCGAGCAGGTTGTTGCGCGCGGCGGCCAGCCGGCTGGCCGCCGGATCGGGGACGTACCCGAGCGTGCGCACCGCGTCGAGCACCTTGCGCCGGGTCTCCTCGGAGATCGTCGCGCCCTGTTTCCGCGCCCCGAGGACCAGCGAGACCGTGGCCTGCGAGACCCCGGCGAGGCGCGCGACCTCGGCCTGCCGGGGGCGGGACGTACGGCCCCCGGGCGAGGGGGTCCGGCCCGGCCGGGCCCGCTGCTTGGGTTCTTCCACGGTGTGCCTCCGGATCGTTAATGCGTATTACTAATGCGCATTAACGAGTACTGTGAACCTCGGCATCGCAGCGGTCAAGGGTTCGCGCAGGACTTCTTCGGCCCTCGGCGGCCGTTGTCCGAGCCGGGACGCCCGGCCCGAATCGGGGTTCCCGGCAGGCGGGCGGTGGAGGACAATGCGTGTCAGTGCTGAACCGGCACCAGGGTTCCGTCGGACATACGGGGGACACATGATCTTTGTCGTAGCCACGGTGGTCGTACTCGCGGCAGCCATCGGCGGGTGCCTGATCGCGCTTCGACGCAGGGGCGGCTCGGGGGAACGCGGCGCGCTGGAGCGCGGCGCGGCGGACCAGGGGCTGGCACAGGGGCTGGGCACGGGGAACGCCCAGCGGCAGAACATGGGGCCCTTCTGAGCCCTTCAGTGCGGGTTGCCGCACCCCTCGCCCGAGCCCTCAGGACCGGTTACCGCACCCCGTGCGGCCGGAACTGGACGCTGATACGCCCGCCGGCGGTCCGGGCCGACTTGGGGATGGCGTGCTCCCAGGTCCGCTGGCACGAGCCGCCCATCACGATCAGGTCGCCGTGCCCCAGCGGGCGGCGCACGGCCCCGCCACCGCCCACCGGGCGCAGCAGCAGGTCACGCGGGGTACCGACGGAGAGGATGGCGACCATCGTGTCCTCGCGGGCTCCCCGCCCGATGCGGTCGCCGTGCCAGGCCACACTGTCGCGCCCGTCGCGGTAGTGGCACAGTCCGGCCGTCGCGAACTCCTCACCGAGTTCGGCGGCGTAGTGCGCGTTCAGCGCCCGTCGCGCCTCGTCGAGGACGGGGTGCGGCAGCGGTTCACCGGCCCCGTAGAAGGCGAGCAGCCGGGGCACGTCCACGACCCTCTCGTACATCTCCCGGCGCTCAGCCTTCCACGGAACGTCTGCGGCCAGCCGTTCGAACAGGACCCCGGCACCACTGAGCCACCCCGGCAGCAGGTCGATCCAGGCCCCGTCACCGAGGACCGTCCTGCGCATCCCGGCCAGCGGGCCCAGGCGCACGTCGTCGCCCTGGTCGAAGAGCGATCCCTGGAGCTGGTGCGTTGCCATGTCTCCAGCGTACGTGAATCGAACATATGTACCCACCTGGACGCCCGGCCCCCAGTCGGAACGCTCGCGCGGTGTGGCGTACCCGCTCAGCGGCCGCCGGTCAGGGGAGCACGGTGGCGGTGCGGCCACCTGTGACGCGGAGAAGGTCGAGCTTCCCCGCGTCGCTGCTTCCGGTCGCTGCCGTGTAGGTGACCATGCGCAGGTCCGCGCCGGGGACGATCAGGACGTCGCAGTCGAGCAGGATGTCGCCGACCTCGGGATGCCGGATCGTCTTGCGTTCCGTCGTGTGCTGGGCGGCGGCGGTCCGGGTGGCCCAGAGACGGGCGAAGGTATCGGACACTTCTCGCATTTCCTGAACGAGACGGTCGAGCTGGGCGTCCCCGGGGTAGCGGGACACGGCGTCCTTGAGGTCGGCGACGATCGACTCCGCGAAGGCTTCCTCTCCGCGCTCGGACCGGACAGGGCGCATCGAGGCATGCGCGGCGCCGTTGCCGAAGAGTGCACGGGCGAGGTTGCGTTCGGCGGCCGGGAGGACGGCGGGGTCGCCGTGCAGGGCGCTCCACGTGGTGTTCCACCACACCAGGGTCCAGTCGGCGGTGAACACCCCGATCGGTACATCGCCCAAGCGCGCGGCGAGCCGCTGGATGCCTGGGGGCACATGGGCGCTGACCGTCCCGTCCTGGGGCGGCAGGAGCCCGGCGCCCCGGTACAGCTGGTCGCGCTCGGCGCGGGAGAGCTGCAGGGCCCGGGAGAGAGCGCCGACGACCTGGGCCGAGGGGTGCTTCGCGCGCCCCTGTTCCAGGCGCAGGACGTAGTCGACGGAGAGCCCGGCCAGCTGGGCGAGCTCCTCACGGCGCAGTCCAGGGGCACGACGGCCGTCCGTCATCGTGAAGCCCGCGTCGGCCGGGGACAGCCGGTCGCGCCAGGCGCGCAGGAGTGTGGCGAAACCGGAGCGGTTGGAAACCATGGGTCCATTCTCGCCGCGCGGGACCGCAACAGCCTGGGTACTGCCAGTCCTGGTGACGGGGACGGCACTGGTTGACGGTGGCGCAGGCGGCCAACGTGGAGATGCGCCCGGAAGCCGGGCGCCATCGGTTCACCGGTTGAGGAGCCTTCCATGAAGCACACCATCGTGATGACGGGCGCGAGCCGCGGGATCGGCCGCATCGCCGCGCAGCACATCCTGCGCCGGTCGCCGGACACCCACCTGCTGGTCGTGGCCCGTGGCTCCGCCGGCACTCGGCTCACCGAGGAGCTCGGCGCGGCGGGACACACGATCTCGCACGTCCCGGCGGACCTCGGCTCGCTGGCCGACGTCCGCTCGGCAGCCGACGAGATCCGCGACCGGCTCGACCGCGGCGACCTGCCGCCGCTGCGCGGCTTCGTGGGCAACGCGGGCATGCAGTACACGAACGCCCTGACCGAGGGACCCGACGGGTTCGAGGCCACCTTCGCCGTCAACGTACTCGCCAACCACCTGTTCGTCCGGCTGCTCCAGGACCGCTTCACCGCACCCGCCCGGATCGTGATCACCGCCAGCGACACCCACTTCGGCGACTTCAGGCACAACATGGGCATGGTCCCCGGCCCGGCCTGGAAGACCCCGGACGTCCTCGCCCGCACGGGCGCCTTTACCGAGCCGGACACCGCGGCCGGCGGGCGTACCGCGTACTCGACGAGCAAGCTGGCCGCGATCTACCTGGTCCACGAGTACGCGCGCCGGCTGCCGGCCGGGATCGACGCCGTCGCCTACAACCCGGGGTTCGTCCCCGGTACCGGCCTCGCCCGCAACGCGGGGCCCCTCTCCCGGTTCGCGATGCGCCGCATCATGCCGGTGATGGCCCTCACCCCGTTCGCCACCGGCCGCAGCGCTGCGGGCCGCTACCTTGCCGACGTCGTCCTCGGCGCGACCCGGGCGCCGAGCGGCTCCTACGTGGACCGCAGCCGCGCGGACCGCTCGTCGCGGGAGTCCTACGACCCGCAGCGCGAAGGCGAGCTCTGGGAGGCCGCCGAGCGGTTCACCGCAGCGTACGCAGCCAGGGCGAACCCGTTCTCGGGCGACATGACGAACGGTTCACCGCGATAGGCCGAGCGGCCCGATGTTCAATTTCTGCCTGGCTGTATTCGCAGAGAAGTCACTGGTTCCGGTAGCGGCCGGGCGTGGTGCCGACGAGGCCGGTGAAGGCGGCTATGAAGCCGCTGGGGTTGGACCAGTCGCACGCGTGCGCGACATAGGCGATGTCGTGGCCGTCGGCCAGCAGGACCAGCGAGTGATAGACGCGCATATGGGTGCGCCATTGGTAGAACGTCATGCCGAGCTCGTGCCGAAGCAGCCGGCTCAGGGTGCGGCGGGAGCCGGCGCCTACGGCGCGGCCGAGACCGGGCAGCGGGGTGTTGTCCGCAGGGTTGTGCCGCAGGCGTCGGGCGATGGCGCGGAGCCGGTCGTCGACGGGTTCGGGGATGTGCAGCGGTTGTTCCCGCGCGTCGCGCAGCTCGTCGATGAGCACGCGCCGCAGCCGGGCCGGCCGGCCGCGGTCCTTCGGTTCGGGGGCGTCGTAGCCGCAGGGCCCGGTGAGCGTGAGCAGGAGTTCCCGGGCAAGGTCGTTGACCAGGAGCACGATGGGGCGTTCCGGCATCAGGCGGTCGCAGGAGTGCGGGAGGAACAGGATGCGCATGTCGGTGACGCTGTGGGCGCGGTGGTGGTGAGCGACGCCCGCCGGAATCCAGGCGATCCGGTTGGTCGGGACCACTGAGATGCCCTGGTGGGTGTGCACGGAGAGAACTCCGCGGGCTGCGCAGACGAGGTGCCCCGACGCATGCGCGTGCTGCTCGCTGCGCTGGCCCGCAGACCAGTGGTGCCGACCGTCCTCGGGCCACAACACCGATACGGGAGAGCCCTGTTGGCGGTCGGATGGTTGGCTTCGGAGAGGCCCTAGCGGTGGACGGCCACCGGCAGGCAGGCGGACCCTTGCCCCATGAGCACAGAAGAAGAGCCGAGAACTTTCGTCCTCGTACCTGGAGCCTGGCACGGGGCGTGGGTGTGGGACGGCATCGCGGCCAGGCTTCGTGAAGCCGGCCATCGGGCCGTCGCCGTCACCCTGGACGGACTGGAGCCCGACCCGCCCCCGGGCAGCGACGCGGCGAACCTGGACACCCACATCGACCGCGTCCTCACCGTGCTGAGCACCTGCGGCCCTGGACCCATCACCTTGTGCGCCCACAGCTACGCGGGCCTGGTGGCCGCCGGCGCCGCGGACCGGTCCACCCGCGCCATCGACCGGCTGGTGTTCTGCGACGCCTTCGTGCCGGCCGACGGCGACTCCTGGTGGGCGCTGGCCAACGACCACTACCGGAATCGGGTCATCGCCGGAGCACGGGCCGACGGCCGGACGGCGGCTCCCCCGGCCGGGACGGACCCGAGAAGGCGACCCCATCCCTTCGCCTCGCTCCTCCAACGCCTCCGGCTCGGAGACGGCATCGACCGAGCCGCGCGACGCACCCTCATCCACGCGTCCGCCTGGGCGGCGACACCCTTCCGGGCCCAGTTCGAGCGGCTGCGCAACGACCCCGACTGGGAGGTCCACGAACTGCCGGTCGGTCACGCCGTGTACGACGAGGTGCCGGAGCACCTGTTGGCCATCCTGAGCGACAACCAACCTTTCCCGATGATCTCGTGACGGCTCGTCACCTTCACTCGGCGGCGTCAGCCGTAGTCACGTCCTGCGCGACGTCCGTGCAGTTGACGCCGGGGCGTCACCGGCGCGCCGTTCGCGGTGACGGGCCACGGCGTCATTGTTGGCGCAGCGCACCGAGCAGTAGGCGCGTCGGCCGTTGCGGGAGGTGTCGACAAACGCCAGACCGCAGTCGCGGCGTGCGCAGCGCCCGAGCCGTTCGGGATCGGCGGAGCAGACGACGTAGGCGAGTCCGGCCGCGGTGACGGATCGGATGTGCGCGGAGGGGTCGGCGCCGATCGAGCTGTAGTGCAGGTGTGGTCGGCCGTCATGCAGGGAGATACGGGGACTGCTGGAGGCGTCTGCGAGCAGTGTGTTGACGGCCTGGCACCGCCCCTCAAGATCCTGACGCCCGAAGCACGTGGCCAGGCGCCGGCTCCACGTCCAGATCGTCTCGGCCTGCGCGGCGGTGAGCGCGGGGTGCGCAATGCCGTGCTCGATCAGCAGCGGTTCGAGGTGCTCGGGTCGCGGCGGCTCGGTCAGGTTGACCAGGTCAGCGGCCAGCCGGGCAGCCTCCCCACCGTAATGGTCGAAGTGCATAGGCGCATTACAGCATCAAGAGTCGTAATGGTTGAACTGCTCTAGACACTTACATCATGTTATTGGGCATGACTCCCCCATCCTCGGTCACGGCACCGGACGACCGGTGCCCCGTCTGCCATCAGCCGACTCCGGCGGAAACACGGTGGTGGACGCTCAGGTCCCGCCACCACACATCCGAAGGCGAGGTCGAGTACTGCGCCGGTGGCTGCGGCTGTCTCGTCATCCTGATCAACGGAGAGCTAGTGAAGAGCCTGTCCGCCGGTCGGCGGCAGTCCGCCGGTGGAGCGGCGCCAGCGGAGCGGATCACGCCGGGCGGGGCGCGACAGTGACACGGATTCGACCGTCACACAGCGCCCCTTCCCTACGTCTCGGTTGCGTCATTCGAGTAGCGCGAACGGCCGAAGGCCGTCGGTCTCGGCGAGTACCGCCTCCAGGACCGGCAGGACTCCGTGAACGTCGGACAGGACGGCTACTCGGTTCATTCGCCGGTCTGCCCGTCGATGAGTTCACGTGCGATGTCGAGTTGGCCGACGTGCCGCGCGTACTCCTGGAGCAGGTGGAACATGATCCGTCCGAGGGTCGGTGCGTCTTCGGGCGTCCGGAAGCGGCCCCCTGTGCGGGCCGGGTCGGCCAGAGAAGCCTCGGCTACAAGGGCCTGCGTCCTCATGACCTCTGCCCGGTAGTCGTCCAGTACCTCGGCGGCGGATTGGTTCGTCGGCAAGCTCCATTCACCCTCGTCACCGCCGGGCGGATAGGCGAGGACATCTTCGGCGGCGAATCCCCAGCGCATCCAGCGTCGTTCAACCCATCCGAGGTGCTTGACCAGTCCCAACGGCGACCAGCCCAGCGGCTGAACGGGGGTGCGGAGCTGTTCGTCGGACAGCCCGTCGATCTTTCGCATCAGAGCTTGGCGATACCAGTGGAGATAGCCCAGGAGTAGATCTTTTGGGTCGGAGACCGCGACTCCAGGGCCATCCAGGACAGCGGGAACATGATCCGAGGGCGTCTGCATTGCTCGACGGTAGTGCCGGATTCAAGTGGCTCCGGCCTGGGCCGCGAGCCCGGCGGTGGCGACTTGGTGGTAGCCAAGGGCGTCAGCGACGACGGGAACGGGCAACCAGCCCTTGCGGCCGCGAGTGCACGTGCGTTCCGCCTGCTCGTCGGCGTGGTCGAAGAGTGCGGGCAGTTCGGCCCGGGTGAAGGCCCGCTTGTCCGCCAGCCGTCATGCCCCCGGCAGGCTAAATTTCATGCCTCAGCCCAACGGTCCGGGCTGGAATCTGCCGACCTGAACACGTGCGAGGCCCCGCCCTGCTGAACCGACGCAAGACGGGGCGTACTCGGACGACGCGGATGCCGAGCGGTCAGACGGTTCCGAATTCCCCCGACTTGATGCCCGCCACGAAGGACGTGAACGAACCGGTCGGAACGCTCAGGACCGGGCCCGCCGCGTCCTTGGAGTCCCGGACCGGAACGACGCCCCGCGAGGCTACGAGGTTGGTAGCGACCTCAACGCACTGGCCACCGTTCTCACTGAATGAAGACTTGAACCAACGGGGGGATTCGGTCGTCACGGAGTGCCCTTTCGTAACTGGCTAATCATGGCCACGGACGCCGCGCGGGACAGCGCTTCAGCCTGCAGTTGATGGTAGTCCGTCAACAGTGGCAGCACCGATCCGCTGTCTCGCTCCAGGTGGCCGCGGTGGGCTGACTCCGCGTACGACACGAGCGAACGGTCCGGCATCGTGAGCACGGTCACCGGCAGAGTCATCGGACGACGAACCCCGATGTCGAATAGTGCGACTTGAAGCACCGTATTCGGTAACTCAGCGAACTCCACGAGGCGCGTGAGCTGGGCGTCCATAAGGGGATCGCCCCCGATGGGACGGAGAAGGCAGCTCTCGTCGAGTACCACAAACACCAGCGGGGGTGGCGTCCGCATGAGTGACGCCTGACGCTGCGCAATCAGGGCAATCCGTTCGTCGGCCTGCTCTCGGGAGGCTACGCCCCGCTTCACGGTGCTGGCTCCGAGCGCTGACGCGTAATCCTGCGTCTGGAGCAGGCCAGGTATTACGCCGACTTCGTAGAGCCTGATCTCGGCAGCGCGCTCCTCGTGCGCCACGTACTCCGGGAAGCCTTCCAGTAACGCCCGGTGCCGGACGGCTCGACTCTGGCGTTGCAGGCGATCGCCGCTCCCGAGTGCCCTGTCTGCACTTGCGGCGAACTGTTGAGTTGGAGTTCGCCGCCCAGTTTCGACAGCAGAAATGTGCGCCCCGGAACACCCGATGCGCCTTGCCAGCTCATCCTGTGTCCAACCACGTTCATCCCTCAGACTGCGAAGGAGCGCCCCGAAGGCCGCGCTGGGCGACCGTCCCGGGTCAAGCTCCTTTCGGTTCACCATCCGGTACCTAACTTGCCTGTCATTCTGCGTAAGTTGAAGACCTCCTGACCCTAAGCCACGCTGAACGCACTTGGTAGTGAAACGACTACAGAGAGGTGCGGCCATGCCTGAGCAGAGGTTCGCCCATGTACCGCCCGCCGGAACGCTCTTGGCGGACAGCAGCCGTGACGACCGCGTCGGGGAGTTCCGCGGGGTCTCCGGTCCGTACTGGTCGCTGCGCCCGGTCGGCGGGGGTCCCGAGTGGGAAGCCGACCCCGCGAACGTACGGCTGGCCACGCGCAACGAGCGGCTGCGCGCCCGTACCGCGTACGAGAACGCCCGGAGCCGGGGGGACGTGGCATGAACTCCAGCAGTAACACCGAGTGCGGGGTCTGCCGGGGCTTCGACCTGGCCGAGGCCGAGGCCCGGCGGGAGAACGACGAGAGCAGGGCGACCGACTGCCGGGTGCTGCGGCGGCGGCATCGCGCCGCCGAGCATCCCGACGGAATCGAGAGCGGGAACGGGAACGGGGTCGGGGTCGGGGCCACGTGAGCGGTCCGGGTTACTTCGTGGAGATCACCGCGACCACCGGGCAGCGCGCCGTTTCACTGGGCGGGGGCGTGGCGCGCAACCGCCGGCTCGCGCTCCGGTGGCTGCGGCGGCAGGCGCTCCGGCTGACGGAGGGGCTCGGAGGCGGGGCGGCGTGTTCCGGTGGGAGGGACATGCGCTCCGCCGTCCTCCGGAGCTCCGCCGTACTGAACGCGCTCCGACGCTGGGGTGATGATCCCGGGCAGCAGGACCAGGCAATGGTGCGGCTGGAGGCCGGAGGGCCTGAGGTCTTCGCGGTGGTCGACCCCGCCGCCGGACTTCTGGTGACGCTGGCCGGGCGGCGGGTCCGGGGCAGCCGGACGAGCGGCCGCCCCGGTCATCCGCTGGCGGTGAACCGCAGGTCGGCCCTACCCGCATCCGTGAGCGGCGAACTCCACAGCCCCGCTCAGCCGTCCGAACCGGCCCCTGCCGCTTCGCGTGCTGCGGCGAGGGCTCGCTGCCTGACCTCGCCGAACAACTGAATCGCGGTGGCGGCCAGGACGTCGTCCCTGCCGATGGTTCGCCCGTCTCCCGTGCGGGTGGACAGGGCCAGAAGGGATTTCGGCACGGAGAACCCCGTGTCAGCCGGTTCGCCCGGCGTCGTCAAGGCGACCGTGCCGAACCGTTTGATCCCGCCCTCCCGGACGACCATGGCCGCGTCCCGGGCCAGATCCGTCAGGAAGACGCTCGCGAGCCCGTCCAAATCGCGGACCATCGCCGGGACAGCTGCCGTACCCCGGTTGCGCAGGAGCTTCTTGATACCGGCCTCGAACCTGTGGGCGCCCAGCACCGCACTCGACTTGCGTGACCTGCTGCGCTTGGGAGCGTGTACGACGCTGCCCTCCGCGTCATGCACGACGCCGGTCAGCCCCTTGAACGTAGGACTGTGGCGGAACCAGCCGCCTCCCACCTCCAGCTCGACGTCCCGGTCGATGGCTGTCACGAGGTCCTTGGGAAGCAGCTTCTTTCGGGCCTCCTCCTCCGCCGCTCGCAGCGCGCCGTCAATGATGCCCGTCAGCACTGTCCGCGTCACCGACTCGGCAGCCCGAGCGGCCGACCGCGAGACGTGCAGCGGGGTGACGTCCCTGAACACCGCCTTGACGAGAGAAGAGTTGAGCAATGGAACGTCCATGCCCGCGGCGGACGCGGAAGCAGTGCGCTCGGCACCTGTGGAGTATGCGGGCATCGGAAGGAACGCTCCCTGTTGTCGGTACGCATCAGCGGCCCGCCTCGCCGCGCGGACCCGCTCTCTTGCGCCATCGTCAGTCGATGTCGCGCTCGGTCAAAGGTCTCACGGGCGCCGTTTCGCACGTTCACCAGCAGCCCTCAGCCGGTGCGGCACGCCGCACTCGGCATCCTCGTCAGTCCAGATCGGACATGTCGAGCACGAAGCGGTACCGGACGTCGTTCCGGCCGAGGCGGTCGAGTGCCGTGTCCACCTGCGCCGACGGGAGCACCTCGACATCGGCGGCGATGCCGTGGGCGGCGCAGAACCGGAGCATCTCGGCCGTCGCGGGCCGCCCGCCGCTGCCCGCGGAGCTGAGCTTCTTGCGGCCGACGAGCAGGTCCATGGCCTCGATGCTGACCGGGCCCAGGTGTCCGACGATGCTGAGCGTGCCGTCCATCGCCACCAGCTTGAGGTACGGGGCGAGGTCGTGCGGCGCGGAGACGGTGTCGATGATGACGTCGAAGCTGTCGCGTGCCGCCTCCATCTGTCCGCTGTCCGTGGACTCGACAAGCGCCTGGGCGCCGAGCCGGCGGGCGTCGTCGCGCTTGTCCCCGGTGCGGCTGATGACCGTCGTGGTGGCGCCGAGTGCCACGGCCATCTTGACGGCGAGGTGGCCGAGGCCGCCGAGGCCGGCCACCGCGACCCGACTGCCCGGACCCACGCCGAGGGCGTGCAGGGGCTCCCAGACGGTGACTCCGGCGCACATCAGCGGCGCGGCCGCCGCTGGGTCGAGCCCGGCGGGAAGTGCGTACGCGAAGGCCTCGCGTACGACGTACTCGCGGGAGTAGCCGCCCAGGGTGGTCGTCCCGTCGTGCCGGTCGGTGCCGCCGTACGTCAGGGTCGGGAACGAGTGGCAGAAGTTCTCCTGTCCGGCTTCGCACATGGCGCACGCGCCGCAGGAGTCGATGATGTTGCCCACCGCGACGCCGTCACCGACCGAGAAGGCGGTCACCTCGGGGCCGGTCGCCGTCACCGTGCCGGTGAACTCGTGGCCGGGGACCAGGGGGGACTTCGCATCCTGGTCGTGGGCGCCCAGCGCGTGCAGGTCCGTGTGGCAGACGCCGCAGTAGTCGACCCGCACCGCGAGGTCGTCCGGGCGCAGGTCGCGGCGCTCAAGCGAGGTGCGCCGCAGCGCCGCCGGACCCGCCGCCTGCCAGCCGGTGGTCGTACGCATAGTTGAATCCTTAAATAGACTGTTTGGTCTATTCGACAGTAGGCGCGATCGCACGACGAAGCAAACAGACTGTTCTGTTTGCTAGAATCGCGGCATGCCGGAACAGCCACAGACCGCGCGGGGTGCCGCGACCTACCAGCGCATCCTGGACGCCGCCACCGAGGAGTTCGCCCAGCACGGCATCGCCGGGGCGCGCATCGACCGCATCGTGACCTCGGCCCGGACCAACAAGGCTCAGCTCTATGCCTACTTCGGGGACAAGGAGCGGCTCTTCGACGCCATCTTCCTCGGCTCGCTGGAGCGCATCACCAACGTCGTGCCCATCGACGCCGACGATCTGGCGGACTGGGCCGTACGCCTCTACGACGAGTACCTGCGCCGCCCAGACCTGATCCGGCTGGCGACCTGGACCCGGCTGGAGCGCCGTCCCGCCGGGCACCTGGTCGAGACGCACGAGCACTACGACGATCGCAAGCTCTCGGCCATCGCCGAGGCCCAGGCCGCCGGGCGGGTCCGCGCCGGCAACCCGTTCGACATCATGGCCATGGTCATCTCCATGTCCATGGCCTGGTCCCCGGTCAGCAACGTCTACGCGGCGAGCAGCCAGGAACCCGACGACGCGCACGACCGCCGCCGCGCCCTCCTGCGCGACTGCGTGCGAACGGTCACGGCGGCCGGGCAGGACGACGGACAGTGAAACGGCCGTGGGGGGGCGGGGGGGGGGGGGGGGCCGCCCGGGGCGGCGGCGGGGCCGGCGCCCGGGCCCGCGGGGGGGGGGGCACCGGGGGCGGGGGCGGGGGCACA
>NZ_JBICXG010000038.1:0-64980 GCF_043200175.1 Streptomyces sp. NPDC048462 | reverse complement strand
TCCCTGGTGGATCAGCGCGCGGCGTCAGATGCGGTGCATCGCAAGGCGGAGGAGCGTCCGCATACTGGATGTATTCGGGCGTTTCGACAACGCAGTGAGGTGCCGTAGCTGTCGTCGTGCGCCCGCCAGGGATTACGGGACAGCCCTTAGACTGGCCGATGCCTTTCGATCCACGTATCGATGCACGCGGCGGACACGTAGCCGGCCCGTATCGATACACGTAGCTGCTGAGGAGACACGGAACCGTGACGGACATCGTCGACGAGCTGAAGTGGCGCGGGCTGTTCGCCCAGTCCACTGACGAGGACGCACTGCGCAAGGCTCTCGCGGACGGTCCCGTCACGTTCTATTGCGGCTACGACCCCACCGCGGCGAGTCTGCACGTCGGCCATCTGGTGCAGGTGCTCACCATGCGCCGGCTCCAGCAGGCCGGTCTGCGGCCGCTCGCCCTGGTGGGCGGGGCCACCGGCCAGATCGGTGACCCGCGGCCGACCGCCGAGCGCACGCTGAACGACCCGGAGACCATCGCCGCCTGGGTGTCGCGGCTGCGGTCCCAGATCGAGCCGTTCCTGTCCTTCGAGGGCGACAACGCCGCGGTCATGGTGAACAACCTGGACTGGACCGCGGGCATGTCCGCGATCGAGTTCCTCCGGGACATCGGCAAGCACTTCCGGGTCAACAAGATGCTCACCAAGGAGTCCATCGCCCGGCGGCTGGAGTCGGACGAGGGCATCAGCTACACCGAGTTCAGCTACCAGCTGCTCCAGAGCATGGACTTCCTGGAGCTGTACCGGCGGCACGGCTGCACCCTCCAGCAGGGCGGCAGCGACCAGTGGGGCAACCTCACCGCCGGCCTGGACCTGATCCACCGCCTGGAGCCGGGCGCCGAGGTGCACGCGCTGGCGACGCCGCTGATGACGAAGGCGGACGGGACCAAGTTCGGCAAGTCCGAGAGCGGTGCCGTCTGGCTCGACCCGGAGATGACGACGCCGTACGCGTTCTACCAGTTCTGGCTGAACGTGGACGACCGGGACATCTCGCGCTACATGCGCATCCTCAGCTTCCAGAGCCCCGCCGAGCTGGAGGAGCTGGAGAAGGTCACCGAGGAGCGGCCGCAGGCCCGGTCGGCGCAGCGCGCGCTGGCCGAGGAGCTGACGACGCTGGTGCACGGCGCGGACCAGTGCGCCGCGGTCATCGCCGCGTCGAAGGCCCTGTTCGGCCAGGGTGAGCTGGGCGGGCTGGACGAGGCGACGCTGAGCGCCGCGCTCTCCGAGGTGCCGCACGCCCGGGTCACCGAGCTGGGTCCGCTGGTGGACCTCCTGGTGGAGGTCGGTCTGGCGCCGAGCAAGTCGGGCGCGCGCCGCACGGTCAAGGAGGGCGGCGCGTACGTGAACAACGTCAAGGTCACCGACGGCGAGGTGGCACCGGCCCGCGAGGAGCTGCTGCACGGGCGCTGGCTGGTGCTGCGCCGGGGCAAGAAGAACCTCGCGGCCATCGAGGTCACGGCCGGCTGAGAGCCTGCCGGTCGAGATCACGGCCGGCTGAGAGCCTGCCCGTCGGCCGTTGGGCCCGTCGCTGTCAGCACCGCGGCCGGGTACGCGTCATCACGCGTACCCGGCCGCTGCCGTTCCCCGTCGGCCGGGGTCCGGGGCGGTGCTCAGGTCTTCTGCCGCCTGTTGCCGCGGATCGATGTCCACGCCATGTCCCCGACACCGACCACCACCACGGCACCGATCAGCTGGAGAACGTGCCGTGTCCAGTCGATGCCCTTGGTGTCATTGACACCGAGCCAGGTGGCGACAGCATTGCCGAGGATGCTGCCGATCATGCCGAAGATGACCGTCAGCCAGAGCGGGATCTCCTGCTTCCCCGGCAGGATCGCCTTCGCGATCAGACCGAGAACCAGGCCCACGATGATTGCCCACAACCAGCTCATACCGCCTCCTCGTGCGACGCGGTGTCGCGATGTCCGATCAGTCTCGGCCCTGGACGTGCGCACCGCATGCCGGGCAGGTCCGTACGGGGGGCCGCCGGTTTCGTGACGCGCCCCGGCCTCGAACCCGGCGGGCGCCGGGCGTACCGTGGGAGCGGTCCGGATCCGGGGAGCGTCCGGCACGGGAACGGGGTCTCCCCCGGTTCGACACGAGCGCGGGGAAGATGGGTGGAGACGGCATGGGCAAGCAGAGCGGTGCGGAGGTCTTCCGGATCACGGGGGCCAGGCAGGGACTCGCGGAGGATGTGCGCGGCAGGCAGCGGCGCTATGTGATCTCGATGTCCGTGCGCACGGTCTCGGTGATCGCCGCGGCGGCCCTGTGGAACGTGGAACGCTATGTGGCGATCGTGGGGCTGGCGCTGGGCGTTCTGCTCCCGTACGTCGCCGTCGTCATCGCCAACGCGGGCCGGGAGAACGCCCCCTCGCTGCCCTCGACCTTCGTCCCGGCCCCGACGCGGCCGGCGCTCGGCGCCGCACCGGTGACCGGGCACGCCGAGCCGGGCCCGGCGGCCGACCAGGCCTTCCGTGCCACTGATCCACAGGGCCACAGCTGATCCGGTACGCCCCGATATCGCCCGGTTTCAAGGCCGGTCGAAGCTCAAGAAGAGCTCAGATCAATCATGAAGTTCCAGTGCCCCGCACCCCTGTCTGCGTGACATACTTCAAAAGCGCTCCGCATCCCCCGTCGGAGCGACGGACCGACGCCGGGCAGCTCCCCCCGTGGCTGCTCGGCGTCGCCCTTTCTCCGGCAGGGGATGCGTCGGGCCGGCCGCATCGGCGGTCGGCCCCGCGCCTCGTGGGAGGCTGCGGAGGATCTAGGGTTGAGTCCGTGAACTCCCCTGAATCCGCGGCCGAGAACGCTGCCGAAGCCCCCGTCTGCTCCGCCAAGGGCTGTCGTGCCGACGCCGTGTGGGTGCTTGCCTGGAACAACCCGAAGCTGCACACCCCGGACCGGCGCAAGACCTGGCTGGCTTGCGCCGAGCACCGGGAGCACCTCTCCTCGTTCCTCGGAATCCGGGGCTTCCTGAAGGACGTGGTGACGCTGAAGGAATGGGAGTCGCCCTCCTGACGGACCCGCCCCCGGCGCGCTACCCGCCGATCGCCGACATCGGGCGGTCGGGCTGGAGGAAGGAGGGGTCGTCCAGGCCCGATCCGGCCTTCTTGCCCCACATCGCGAGCCGCCAGATCCGGGCGATCTCCTGGTCAGGAGCCTCCGACCGCAGGGCGCCGCGCAGGTCGGTCTCCTCGCGGGCGAACAGGCAGGTGCGCACCTGGCCGTCGGCGGTGAGCCGGGTGCGGTCGCAGGCCCGGCAGAACGGCCGGGTGACGGAGGCGATGACGCCGACCCGGTGCGGGCCGCCGTCGACCAGCCAGCGCTCGGCGGGGGCGGAGCCGCGCTCGTCGCGGCCCTCGGGGGTGAGCTCGAAGCGGGTGCGCAGCGATTCCAGGATGTCACCCGCTGTGATCATTCCGTCGCGCTTCCAGCCGTGCTGTGCGTCGAGCGGCATCTGCTCGATGAAGCGGAGCTCGTAGGCGTTGTCCACGGCCCAGGCGAGCAGGTCGGGTGCCTCGTCGCCGTTGAGCCCCGGCATCAGGACGGTGTTGACCTTGACCGGGGTGAGCCCGGCCTCCCGGGCGGCTTCGAGGCCGGCCAGCACGTCGTGGTGCCGGTCGCGGCGGGTGAGGGCCTTGAACACGTCCGGGCGCAGGGTGTCCAGTGAGACGTTGACCCGGTCAAGGCCTGCGGCCTTGAGCGCGGCGGCGGTGCGCTTCAGCCCGATCCCGTTGGTGGTGATCGACATCTTCGGGCGGGGCTCCAGGGCGGCGCACTGCTCGACGATGGAGACGAGTCCGGGGCGCAGCAGCGGCTCCCCGCCGGTGAAACGGACTTCGGTGATGCCGAGCTGCGTGACGGCGATGCGGACGAGCCTGACGATCTCGTCGTCACTCAACAGGTCCGGCTTGGCCAGCCACTGCAGGCCTTCCTCGGGCATGCAGTACGTACAGCGCAGATTGCACCGGTCGGTGAGTGACACGCGCAGGTCGGTGGCGACCCGGTCGAAGGTGTCGATGAGCATGGTGGGCCCCCTCCTCCGGCTGAATTCCCGGTTGCGGTTATTGACTCTTTCGAGACTACGCGCCCCATGTGACATCACAGGAGCCCGTTTGACACGAGGTACGACGCGGCCGCGTCGTAGGACTCTACGACGCGGCCGCGGCAAAGGATCGGTGCGAGAGACGAACTCCTGCTCTCAGTGGGCTCCGATGCCGGTGAGGGACTTGACCTCCAGCTCGGCGTACTTGCCCTTGTCCGGCTCCTCCTTCGACAGCAGGGAGCCGATCCAGCCGAGCAGGAAGCCCAGCGGGATGGAGATCAGGCCGGGGTTCTCCAGGGGGAACCAGGCGAAGTCGACGCCCTTGAACATCGAGGTCTTCTCGTTGCCGGAGACGACCGGCGAGAACAGCACGAGGATCACCGAGCTGGCCAGACCACCGTAGATCGACCACAGCGCGCCCTGGGTGGTGAAGCGCTTCCAGAAGAGGCTGTAGAGGAGCGTGGGCAGGTTGGCCGAGGCGGCGACGGCGAAGGCGAGCGCCACCAGACCGGCGACGTTCACGTCGCGGGCGAAGGCGCCCAGCACGATCGCGGCGGCGCCGATGAAGACGGTGGCCCAGCGGGCGGCCCGCATCTCCTCCTTCTCGGTGGCCTTCCCCTTGCGGATGACGTTGGCGTAGATGTCGTGGGCGAAGGAGGACGAGGAGGCGAGGGTGAGGCCCGCGACCACGGCGAGGATGGTGGCGAAGGCGACGGCGGAGATGGTGGCGAGCATGACGGCGCCGCCGGTGGTGCCGACCCCGCCGAGGTACTCGGCGAGCTGTGGGGCCGCCGCGTTGCCCGCCGGGTTCTTCGCGATGATCTCCTTCGGGCCGATGAGGGCCGCGGCGCCGAAGCCGAGGGCGATCGTCATCAGGTAGAAGGCGCCGATGATGCCGATGGCCCAGTTGACGGACTTACGGGCGGCCTTGGCGGTCGGCACCGTGTAGAAGCGGATCAGGATGTGCGGGAGGCCCGCGGTGCCCAGCACCAGGGCGATGCCGAGGGAGAGGAAGTCGAGCTTCGAGGTGCCGGTGGCACCGTACTTGAGTCCCGGCTCCAGGAACGCGGAACCGTGGCCGCTCTTCTCCGCGGCGGTGCCCAGCAGGTCGGAGACGTTGAAGTCGAACTTCCACAGCACCATGAAGGTCATCAGGATGGCGCCCGCGATGAGCAGCACGGCCTTGACCATCTGCACCCAGGTGGTGCCCTTCATGCCGCCGATGGTGACGTACACGATCATCAGTACGCCGACCAGCGCAACGATCAGGATCTTTCCGGCGTCGCTGGTGATGCCGAGGAGCAGCGAGACCAGGACTCCCGCCCCTGCCATCTGCGCCAGCAGGTAGAAGATCGAGACGATGATCGTGGATACGCCCGCCGCGGTGCGTACGGGGCGCTGCCGCATCCGGTAGGCGAGGACGTCGCCCATGGTGTAGCGGCCCGAGTTGCGCAGCGGTTCGGCCACCAGGAGCAGCGCGACCAGCCAGGCGACGAGGAAGCCGATCGAGTAGAGGAAGCCGTCGTAGCCGAAGAGGGCGATGGCTCCGGCGATGCCGAGGAACGAGGCGGCGGACATGTAGTCGCCGGAGACCGCGAGTCCGTTCTGGAAGGCGGTGAACTGGCGGCCGCCGGCGTAGAAGTCGGAGGCGCTCTTGGTCTGCCGGCCGGCCCAGACGGTGATGCCGAGCGTCGCCGCGACGAAGACCGCGAAGAGCGTGATGATCAGCGGCCGGTGCTCGGTGGTGGAGGAGGCGGCGAGTACCGCGGTGTGGGAGTGGTACGCGGCGCTCATACGTCGGCCTCCATACGGGACTTGATGGCCTCGGCCTTCGGGTCCAGCTTCGCGTTGGCGTGCCGCGAGTAGAACCAGGCGATGAGGAAGGTGGTGAGGAACTGGGCGAGGCCGAAGACGAAGGCCACGTTGAAGTTGCTGTACACCTTGGTGCCCATGAAGCCGCCGGCGTAGTTGGACATCAGTACGTACAGCAGGTACCAGAGGACGAAGGCGATGGTCAGCGGGAAGGCGAACGAGCGGTGCGAGCGGCGCAGTTCGCCGAATTCCGCGCTCTCCTGCTCCGCGAGGAAGGCCTCGGTCGTGGGCTGGGCCGGCCCTGTCTCCGTACTGCCCTCGGGCGGCGGTGCATCGGTAGCCACGGAATCTCCTCGCGACGCGGGTGCGGTGGTGGTGGGGACGGTGGATTTCACTGGGAACCTCGGTATCGGGGGGTGATGGTGCGCCTCCCCTGACAACGGCACGCGGCCCGCGGCGAAGCGGTTCAACGCACTTGCGCACTCTTCCGCCCGGCTCCGGGTCACCCCTTCGGCCGCCGCGGCTCGGACGGGTTCTCGTGAACTCATTGATGAGCAGGGATGATCGGCGATAGCTTCACTCGTCATGTACGCGACTGGACACGCCGTGTCCGGTCGACTGACACGGATGAAGTGGAGACCCCATGGCTCATCTGGGATCCGGACGTGCGCGCGCACTGGCGCTGCCCGTCGGATTGGCCCTCACCGTCTCGCTCGGCTTCTTGCCGACGGGTTCCGCGTCCGCCTCGGCGGTGGACGGCCGGACCTCGGCGGCGGTGCCGGCGGACGGACCGAAGCTGTCGTACGTGGTCAACACGCGGGGCGGTCCCGGCACCGCCAAGCAGGTGCGCAAGGCGGTGGAGCGGGCGGGCGGCACGGTGGTGATCGCCTACGACCGGATCGGCGTCCTCGTCGTCCACTCGCAGAACCCGGACTTCGCTCGGTCGGTACGCGGGGTCAGGGGCGTGGATTCGGTGGGTGCCACCCGCACCAACCCGATCGTCCCGCAGGGCACCAAGGACATCGGGGTCGAGCAGCCGCTCACCGTCCAGCAGGAGCGGACCGCGGCGGCACGGGCGACGGCGGACCAGGATCCGATGGAGCCGCTGCAGTGGGACCTGCCCGCCATCAAGGCGGACAAGGCGCACCAGAAGTCACTGGGCAGCCGGAAGGTCACGGTCGCGGTCATCGACACGGGCGTGGACGACACGCATCCCGACCTCGCGCCGAACTTCGACCGGTCCGCCTCCGCGAACTGTGTGACGGGCGCGCCGGACACCACGGCCGGCTCCTGGCGGCCGAACGCCGGTGAGAGTCCGCACGGCACCCATGTCGCGGGCACCATAGCCGCGGCGAAGAACGGCATCGGGGTGACGGGTGTCGCTCCGGGGGTGAGGGTCGCCGGCATCAAGGTGGCGAACCCGGACGGGTTCTTCTACACCGAGTCCGTCGTCTGCGGCTTCATGTGGGCCGCCGACCACGGTGTCGACGTCACCAACAACAGCTATTACACCGACCCGTGGATGTACAACTGCAAGGACGACCCGGACCAGGGCGCACTGGTCGAGGCGGTCGCACGGGCCACCCGGTACGCGGAGAGCCGGGGCACGGTCAACGTCGCCGCCTCGGGCAACTCGGCCGAGGACCTGGCGGCCGACTCGATCGAGGACACGGGCAGCCCGAACGACGGCGACACCTCCACCCGGACGATCGACCCCAAGAAGTGCCTCGACATCCCGACGATGCTGCCGGGTTTCGTGACGGTCTCGGCGACGGGTGCGAAGGGCCTGAAGGCCTCGTACTCGAACTACGGGAACGGCGTCATCGACGTGGCGGCGCCGGGCGGCGACTCGACGGCCTACCAGCCGCCGGAGCCGCCCGCGACGAACGGGCTGATCCTGTCGACGCTGCCGGGCGGCAAGTACGGCTACATGGCCGGTACGTCGATGGCCTCCCCGCACGTGGCGGGTGTGGTGGCCCTGATCAAGTCGAGGCACCCGTACGCCTCGGCGGCCGCGGTCAAGGCGCTGCTGACGCTCGAGGCCGACGCCAAGGCGTGCGGCGAGCCGTACGACATCGACGGTGACGGCACCGTCGACGCGGTCTGCGAGGGAGGCAAGAACCGCAACGGCTTCTATGGAGCCGGTGTGGTGGACGCCCTGGACGCGGTGCGCTGGTAGCGGGTCCGGTACGGGGGCCGGTGCGATCGCCGGCCCCCGTACCGGCCCGGCCGGTCATCGTGGTGCCCGGAGCTCCCGAGCCCGTCCGGGCCCTGCCCGGCGCCCGGCGCCCGGTGCCATAGTGCCGGAATGAATCGACTCCCCGTCTCCGGCACCGAGCAGGCCTGGGCCGCGCTCGGCGGAGATCCCGCGCTGCTCGCTCGTATCGGGACCGCAGGCCCTGCGGGGCTGCTGCCCGCCCGGCTGCCCGTGCTGGAGCTGGCCCGCTCGACGGTCGCTGTCTGCTCGCTGGCCGCCGCCGAGCTGACGGCACGCCGCCTCGGCGCAGCCGTGCCCCGCGTCTGGATCGACGACGGCGCCGTGGCCACCGCCTTCGTCAGCGAGCGCCATCTGCGGATCGACGGCCGCGCCCCGACGACGTTCGCACCGCTGTCGCGGTTCTGGCGCACCCGTGACGGCTGGGTCCGCACGCACGCCAACTACCCGCACCACCGGGCCCGGTTGCTGGGCGCGCTCGGGCTGTCCGCGACCACCTCCGACGACCGGGCCGTGCCGGCGGTGAGCGCGTCGTTCGCGGGGCGGCGGGCGGCCGAGATCGAGCAGACGGTGTACGCCGCGGGCGGACTGGCCGTCGCCGCCAGGACGCCCGGGGAGTGGGCCGCCGACCCGCGACGCCTCGCGCTGTCCGGCGTCCCGCTGGTGGAGCGGGAACGGATCGATGCCGCCCCGGCACGCCGGACGGCCGCACTCGACGGCGCCCCGCTGCGGCCCGCCTCCGGGCTGCGTGTCCTGGACCTCACCCGGGTCATCGCGGGCCCGGTCGGCACCCGTACGCTCGCGCTGCTCGGCGCCGACGTGCTGCGGATCGATGCCCCGCAGCTCCCGGAGAGCCCGGACGCACACGGCGACACGGGGTTCGGCAAGCGGTCGGCGGCCCTCGACCTGGCGAGCCGCACGGGCCGCGCCGCCTTCGAGGAACTGCTCGCCGGGGCGGACGTCGTGGTCACCGGGTACCGGCCCGGCGCGCTGGACCGGTTCGGGCTGACGGCGGAGTCCCTGGCCGCGCGCAGGCCGGGTCTGGTGATCGGGCGGCTGTCGGCCTGGGGGCCCGGTCCGTGGGCCGGGCGGCGCGGCTTCGACAGCCTGGTGCAGGTCGCCACCGGCATCGCGGCGACGGAGACCGCACCGGGCGCGCAGGACGGTGCGCCGGGCGCGCTGCCCGCCCAGGCGCTGGACCACGGCACGGGCTATCTGCTGGCCGCGGCCGTGCTGCGGGCGCTGACCGAGCAGCACGAGGAGGGCGGTTCCCGGCTGGTCACCCTCTCACTCGCCCGCACCGCGGCCTGGCTGACCGACGAGATCCCCACGCCACCGGGCCGCGTGGCGGACGGCTCCTACGACCCGCAGAAGTGGCTCACGGAGACCGACGGCCCGCTGGGACGGCTGCGCCACGCGCTGTCGCCGGTCTCCTTCGAGGGGTCACCCGCCGACTGGCTGCGTCCGCCCGGAGCGCTGGGGGCGGACGCGGCCGCCTGGCTCACGGCTTGATGAGGACCTTCAGCGCCGTGCGCTCGTCCATCGCCCGGTAGCCGGCCGGGACGTCGTCGAGGCCGATGGCGAGGTCGAAGACGGGCGAGGGGTCGATGGCGCCGGACAGGACGTCGGGGAGCAGCTCCGGTATGTAGCCGCGTACGGGGGCGACGCCGCCGCGCAGGGCGATGTTCCGGTCGAACATGACGCCGAGGTCCAGTCCGGTGCCACTGCCGTGCGGTACGCCGACGTAGCCGATCGAGCCGCCGTCGCGGGTGATGCCGACGGCGGTGCGCATCGACTGCTCGGTGCCGACGGCCTCGATCACGGCCTGTGCTCCCTCGCCGCCGAGCAGTTCCCGTACGGCTGCGACGGCCGCGTCGCCGCGCTCGGCGACGACGTCGGTGGCGCCGAAGGCGCGGGCGATGTCGGTGCGCGCGGTGTGGCGGCCGAGCGCGATGATCCGCTCGGCACCGAGCCGCTTGGCGGCCATGACCCCGCACAGGCCGACGGCGCCGTCACCGACGACGGCGACCGTGCTGCCGGGCTTCACACCGGCGCCGACGGCCGCGTGGTGGCCGGTGCCGAGGACGTCGGACAGGGCCAGCAGCGCGGTGAGCAGGCGGTCGTCGGAGGCCGCGGCGGCCGGCAGCTTGACCAGCGTGCCGTCGGCGAACGGGACGCGCACGGCCTCGCCCTGCCCGCCGTCGGAGCCGACCGAGCCCCAGAACCCGCCCTGCGGGCAGGAGGTGGTCAGGCCCTCGGCGCAGTAGGCGCAGGTGCCGTCGGACCAGACGAAGGGGGCGACGACCAGGTCTCCCACGGCGAAGCCGTTGACGCCGGCACCGGCCTCCTCGACGATCCCGAGGAACTCGTGGCCGATGCGCTGGCCGGGCCGGCGGGCGGACTCGCCCCGGTAGGCCCACAGGTCGCTGCCGCAGATGCAGGCCCGCAGGACCCGCAGCACCACATCGGTGGGCTGCTGGATCGCGGGGTCCGGGACCTCCTGCACGCGGATGTCGTGCGGGGCGTGGATGACGGTGGCGCGCATGCGTGGGGGTCCTTGCTGATCTCAGATGCTGGTACTCCGTTCACGGTACGCCCCACTGACCACACCATCCCCTTTCGCCCCTGGGGCGAGCACGCCCAGGGTCAGCAGGAGCTGGGCCGCGACGTAGGTGAGCATGACCCAGAAGTCGGGGGCGGGCGGCTGCGGCCGGTCGGCGATGCCGGTGGCGATCAGCGCGTCGGAGAGCAGGAAGAGCGCGCCTCCGGTGGCCGCGTACCGGCCGAGCACCCCGGACCGGCAGGCCATGGCGGTGAGCAGCAGGCTGTAGCCGGTCAGCGGCAACCGCAGTCCGGCCGGCAGCCCGTCCCAGAGCAGCGCGATGAAGACGGCCAGGACGGCCGCGTACAGGAGCGCGGGCAGCAGGGCGCCACGGGCCCGCCCGAAGAGGCTGAGGTAGCAGAGGTGCCCGGCCGCGAAGCCGCCCATCCCGACGAGGAACGCGGCATCGGCGTCGGCCAGCAGGAACACGTCGCCCAGCCAGCCGCAGAGCAGTGCGGCGATCAGCAGCCGGGGCCCGCGCCGGGCGGCGGCGTACCCGGCCAGCAGTGGCATCAGCAGCGGCTTGGCGACGAGGTGCGCGGCCCCGGTGTCGGTGAGCACCCCGACGAGGTCGACGGCGCAGGCGGCGAGGAAGGCGATGCGCAGGGGGCGTACGAACCGCTCCCGCCGGTCCGCGGGCGGGCCGGCGTTCGTCAGCGGGGCGGCGTTCATCCGGTGCTTTCCGGCGCGGGAACGGCGGTGGCCGCCTTGGCCTTGCGCACGGCCGCACCGGCCGGCTGCCAGCCGGGCCCGCAGAAGACCCGCCCGGCCCGCTCGCCCCAGCTGCCCGCGGCGCGCACGTCGCGGGCGATGGCGGCGTACTCGTGGGTGGCGACCCGTAGCGGGTTGAAGGTGTCGATGTTCTTGGTGAGCCCGAACACGGGCCGCTCCGTCTCCGCCGTGAAGGAGCCGAACCAGCGGTCCCACACGATCAGGATGCCGCCGAAGTTCCGGTCGAGGTAGCCGCCCTGGGAGGCGTGGTGCACCCGGTGGTGGGAGGGCGTGTTCAGTACGTACTCGAAGGGCCGGGGCAGCTTGTCGACGCGTTCGGTGTGCACCCAGAACTGGTAGACGAGGTTGGCCGAGGAGCAGAAGGCGAGGGCGGCCGGGTGCACGCCGCAGGCGATGAGGGGGAGGTAGAACGGCCAGACGGTCAGCGAGGTCCAGGGCTGGCGCAGCGCGGTGGAGAGGTTGAACTTCCGGCTGGAGTGATGGACCACGTGGCAGGCCCAGAGGATCCGGATGACGTGGTGGCCCCGGTGCGACCAGTAGTAGAGGAAGTCCTGCCCCAGCAGCATCAGCGGGACGGTCCACCACAGGACGGGCACGCGCAGCGGCGTCAGCTCGTACACCGCCGTGTAGACCGCCACGATGGGCACCTTCCACAGCAGGTCGAAGACCAGGCTGCCCAGCCCCATGGTGATGCTGGTGGCGGCGTCCTTCGCCTCGTAACCGGCGGCGTCCTCGTCGGGGTGGAAGTGGTGGAGGGCCATCTCCAGAACGGTGAGCAGGACGAAGGCCGGTATGGACCAGAGCACTACATCGGGCAGGTTCGTCGGCATTCCAGCACCGTAGAGCCGCAGGACGGCCCAGGACCAGACGTTGTTACCAACAAGTATGCGAGACGCGCTGTCAGCAATCTTTGGTGACTTCTGCCAAGAGCGCGCCGGGCCCCAGCCGCCCGGATACAGGTCCGCCGCTCACCCGGCCGGTGGCGGAGCGGGCGCCGGGGTGACGGCCCCCGGGCCGAACCTGCCGGGCGCGAGCGCCGCCAGCAGGGACGTGACCACGAGGTCGGTCGACGCCGCCATGTCCACGGACGCGGGGGCCAGCAGCCACTGCACCTGGAGACCGTCCATGACCGCGATGACGGCGTTGGCGGCGTTCTCGGCCTTCTTCGCGTCCTCGGCGGGAAGGCCGCACGCCTCGCGCAGGGCGTCGGAGACGAAGGAGCGCAGCCCGTCGTAGCGGTCCCGGAAGTACTCCTGTGCCGGGTGGTCGTCCGTCACGGACTCGGCCGAGAGCACGGCGTAGAGCCGGACGATGCCTTCGCGTTCGGCGTTGCGCAGGGCGGTGTGGACCAGGTGGCGCAGGAACTCCAGGCCCTGGGGGCGGTCGGGGCCCAGCTGCTCGATGTCCGTCTGGTCGCGCAGTTCGAGAACGCTGGTGAGCAGGAGGGCCTTGGAGCGGAAGTAGTGCAGGACCCCCGCCTGGGTCAGCCCCGCCCGGTCGGCGATCTCCGCGAGCGAGGCGTTGTTGTAGCCACGGGCGGCGAACGTGTCCATCGCGATGTGCAGGATGTCCCGCTGCCGCTGCCGGGCCTCCGGACTGCGCGGCGTGCGCGGCGTGCGCGCCCCGGAGGTGCGCCCGGGACTGCCGGCTGACTGGTTGCTCACCGGCACAGCTTAGACCTGGCGTGCGACGGAACTGCGGGCCGAGTCCGTACCGCCCCAGGAGGGAGCGCGCGGCGCGAAGGAGAGTGCGACCGACTACTTACTAACCACTTAGTGAGTGTGCTTCTATATCGCCGTCGCCCCACGACGCACTCCCCCGCCACGGCTGGACAGGACCTCCGGCCCCGAGTCGGCCGCGCTGCCTCCGGCGGCCCGTTCCCGCCCCGCTCGCTCCACCGGCAGCCGCACCACCCCCAGGTACGTCCTAAGGAGAGCCGCACATGTCCCACGACCGTCCCTTCCGACCACGGGCGCGCGCCGCAGGCGCAGCCCTCGCACTGACCGTCGCCGCGATCGGCCTCGCAGGCACCGGATCGGCCGCCCACGCCGCGGACCCCACCGCCCAGGTGTGGGTCTCCACCCGCGACGGCGCCGAGCGGCTGTCGGCCGAGGCCGATGTCCCGTTCACCTCCACGCCCCGGTCCGTCGACATCAACGTCGACGCCGCCGGCAAGGGGCAGCGCTTCACCGGGGGCGGCGCCTCGGTGACCGGCGCGTCCGCCCATCTCATCCAGGGCCTTGCGCAGGACAAGCGCACCGCGCTGATGACGTCGCTCTTCTCCTCCGACGGCGACGGGATCGGGCTCAACTACCTGCGCCAGCCCCTCGGCAGCAGCGACTTCAACGCCGACAGCAGCCTCTCCACGTACGAGGACACCCCGGGATCCTTCTCCATCGACCGGGACAAGGCGGAGATCATCCCGGTCCTGAAGCAGGCCACCGCGGTCAACCCGGCCATTCGCTTCATGGGCTCACCCTGGTCGCCGCCCGCCTGGATGAAGACCAACAACGCGCTGAACGGCGGCAGCCTCAAGCCCGCGAACTACCAGGCGTACGCCGACTACCTGGTCCACGCGATCCAGGCCTACGGACAGCAGGGCATCACCCTGACCGACCTGACCGTGCAGAACGAGCCGGAGTTCGCCGCGAGTTACCCGTCCATGACGATGACGTCGTCCGAGCAGGCCGCCTTCTTCAAGGTGCTCGACCCCACCCTCACGGCGGCCGGCCTGCCCACGAACCTGCTGGCGTTCGACCACAACTGGGACCATCCCAACTACCCGCTGGAGGTCTTCGCCGCCACTCCCGGCATGAGCCGGGTGATCGGGGCGGCCTTCCACTGCTACGGCGGGACCCCCTCGGCGGAGCAGCAGGTCGTCAATGCCGGCAAGCGCGTCTTCTTCACGGAGTGCTCCGGCACCGAGAGCGCCGACCGGAGCACCACGTACGCCGACACGCTCACCTGGCACGCCGAGAACCTCGTCGTGCAGAACATGCGCAACGGTGGCGAGACGGTCGTCGACTGGAACCTGGCCCTCGACCAGAACGGCGGCCCCCACCAGGGCGGTTGCGCCGACCGCTGCAACGGCGTCGTCGAGATCGCGAACGGCGGCGTCACGCGTAACGCCGAGTACTACGTCCTCGGCCATCTCACCAAGTTCGTCAAGCCCGGCGCCACCCGCATCGGCTCCACCAGCCAGGGGGGCGGCGGGGTCGAGAACGTGGTCTTCCAGAACCCCGACGGCACGCGTGCGGCCTACGTCGTGAACAGCGGCAGCGGGGCCCAGGAGTTCTCGCTGACCGACAACGGGAAGTCCCTCGTCTACACCCTGCCCGCGGGCGCCGTCGCCACGTTCGTGTGGAGCGGTACCGACGGCTCGACCACCGAGCCGCCCGCCGAAGGATCGATCGACTCCAGCGCCTGGTACCACGTCACGAACAGCCACAGCGGCGCCTGCCTCGACGCGGCCGACTGGGGCACGGACGACGGCACCGCGCTCCAGCAGTGGAGCTGCGGCACCGGGGCCAACCAGAGCTGGCAGTTCAGGCCGGCCGGCGACGGCACCTACCAGGTTGTCAACCGCAACGGCGGCAAGGTGTGGGACGTGGACGGCGGTCCCGGTGCCACCGCGGCCGGGACCAAGGTCCATCTGTGGTCGTACGTCGCGGGCACCAACCAGCAGTGGAAGGCGGAACCCGTCGGCACGGCCGGACAGTTCCGGTTCGTCGCGCGGCACAGCGGGAAGTGCCTGTCGGTGGACGGCGCCTCCACCGCCAACGGGGCCAGGCTGTCGCAGCAGGTGTGCGACGGTTCCTCGGCGCAGGCGTTCGCCCTGAACCGCTGACTCACCGGTCAGGAGAGCGGGAGACGAGGCCGGGCCGCCGTGCGTACGGCGGCCCGGCCTCGCCTGCGGCTCCTACACCCCCGCCGCCCCCAGCAGCTCCCCCGCCGCGTACGTCACGGCCATCGCGAGCGCACCGCCGCCCATGTTCCGCAGCAGCGCCGGCCCCACCGCCGCGTCGCCGAGGCGGGCGCTCCACCAGCCGGTCAGGGCCAGCGCGGCGAGCACCGACAGCACGGTCACCAGCAGCCGCAGGGACGTCGGGGGCAGCACGATGGCCAGCAGGGGCAGCAGCGCGCCCACGGTGAACGCGAGGAAGCTGGCGCCGGCCGCGTGCCAGGGGTTCGTCAGGTCGTCCGGGTCGATGCCCAGCTCCACCTCCGCGTGGGCGCGCAGCGCGTCGCGTTCGGTGAGCTGGACTGCGGCCTCGCGGGCGACCTCGCGGCTGAGGCCCTTGCCCTCCAGGAGTCCGGTGAGCTCGGCGAGTTCCGCCTCCGGCATCTCCTGGAGCTCGCGCTTCTCCGTGGCGAGTGCGGCCTTCTCCGAGTCGCGCTGGGTGGAGACCGACACGTACTCGCCCGCGGCCATCGACATGGACCCCGCCAGCAGCCCGGCCAGGCCTGCGGTCAGCAGGGTGCTGCGGTCGTCGGTGGCCCCGGCGACGCCGACGACGAGACCGGCGGTGGAGACCACACCGTCATTGGCGCCGAGCACGGCGGCGCGCAGCCAGTTCAGCCGTGCGCCCATACCCGTGCTGTGCGGTTCGTGGTGCGCCTGGGGATCGCTCATCCGGGGATGGTCTCACCTCGCGGCGTCACCAGACGCGTACCGACCCGCCCGGCGCGAACGCGGGGCTGGTCGCGCCCTCGGGGACCTCCTTCAGGGGTTCGGCGATCTCCTGGACCGTCGGGCCGGCGGTGGCGGCGATCCGGTCCAGGGCGGCCAGGTCGAAGCCGTAGACGCGGGCCGCGTTGCCGCCCGTCATCGCCGCGACCTCGGCGGGCGGCAGCCCGGCGTACGCGATCCGCAGGCCCTCCCGCGAGTAGGGGGCGGTGCCCTCGTCGTGCGGGTAGTCGCTGCCCCACATGATCTTGTCGAGGCCGATCCGGTCGCGCAGCGGCACCTCGTGCGGGCGCATGAAGCTCGCGCCCACGTAGCAGTTGTCGCGCCAGACCTCGCTGGGGCTCGCGCCCATCGAACCGGCCAGCCCCGCACCGAACTTGGACTCCGCGGTGGCCGCCCGGGAGGCCGACGCGACGAGCCGGCCGTGGTAGTAGTCGAGCATCTCCATGATGCCGGGGATCCAGCCCGAGCCCTGTTCGGTGAGGACGAGCCGCAGCCCGGGGTGGCGGCGGAACGCGCCGCCGAAGATCAGGTGCCACAGGGCCCGGTGCGAGAACCAGGTGGTCTCCACCATGAAGACGGCGCGGGCCGCCGGTTCGTCGCCCAGCGGCGGGGACGCGGAGCCGCCGTGGTGGTTGACCGGTACGTCGAGCTCCGCGCAGACCGCCCAGAGCGGGTCGTACGCCGGGGAGTGCAGCTCCGGGACGCCGGAGCCGGGCGGGGCGCCGGGCAGCAGGATGCCGCCGGTGAGTCCGGCCTCCTTGGTGCGGCGGACCTCGCGGGCCGCCTCGGCCGGGTCGTTGAGGAGGATCTGCGCGACGCCCGCGCGACGTCCCGGCGCGGCGGCGCAGAAGTCGGTGAGCCAGCGGTTGTGGGCGCGCAGCCCGGCCCAGCGCTGTTCGTACTCGGCCCGGGAGGGTGCGGGCGCCATCAGGGACGCGGAGGGGAAGAAGGGCGGGATGGTGTTGGGGAAGACGACCTCGGCGACGATGCCGTCCGCCTCCAGGTCCGCGAGGCGGCGCGCCGAGTTCCAGTTGCGGTCGGCGGTGTCGGCCACCAGGTCCTCGTACGGGTTGACGTAGGTGGCCGCCCAGGCGTCGAAGTCGTCGTGGTGGGCCGACTCCAGGTACGGCCGGTAGTCGAGGAGGTCGGCGCCGGCGTGGCAGTCGGCGGAGATGACGGTGTAGCGGTCCGTGTCACGCACGGGGTGCGCGGGGCGGGGGTCGGTCATGACGCCCCCAGGACCGGGAAGTCGTGGTCGGTCAGCCAGTGCCTGCCGACCTCGCGCGAGCGGGCCCAGGAGGCCCGGACCGCCCTCTGGTCGGCGCTCTGGCCGAGGTCGGCGGGGGTGGGGCCGATACGGGCGGCTACGGGTGCGAGCTTGTCCGTGTCGAAGCCGAAGACCTCTGCGGCGGCCAGGCCGAGCATCCGGCGGGTCTCGTCGACGGGGATGTCGTGGAAGGTGTTGCGCAGCCAGTTCGCGGTGTTCGGCCAGGTGCCCTCGGGGTGCGGGAAGTCGCTGCCCCAGAGGATGTTGTCGACGCCGATCTCGTACCGCTGGGCGAGCTCGCGGCGTTTGGTGTTGGTGGCGCAGACGAACACCTGGCGGTCCAGGTACTCGTGCGGGGGCCGCTTCAGTTCGGCGAACGGGGAGAGCTTCTTGCCGCCGTGGGCGCCGAGGTAGAGCCGGTCCATGAACCAGAGCAGGTTGGGCAGCCACCAGCAGCCGGACTCCGCGACGCCGAACTTCAGCCCGGGGTGGCGTTCGAAGGCGCCGGACCACAGGAGGAACCAGAGCGGGCGCGACGGCCACCAGGTGACCTCGGAGACGTAGATGCCCAGGTGGTCGCCGTACTCGTGGCGCGGTGCGGCGCCCGAGTGGGTGACGACCGGCATCCCGGTCTCGGCGGCGGCCGCCCAGACGGGGTCGTAACGCCGGTCGTGGTACGGGGCCTTGTCGACCCACATGGAGGGGATCATCAGGGCGCCGAGGCCGGACTCCTTGGCCCGGTGGATCTCCGCGACGACCCGGCCGGTCTCGCCGGTGACGGGCAGCAGGGCGACCCCGCAGTGGCGTTCGGGGTGCTGGGCGACGAACTCCGCGAGCCAGCGGTTGTGGGCCTGCGCCCCGGCCATGCCCAGCTCGGGGTCCTGGTCGCCGGAGAGGCCGAGGCCGACGCCGAAGGGGGCCGCGGTGCGGCTGTCCACGGCGTCCGCGTCGGGGAAGACGACTTCGGCCGCCACCCCGTCGCCGTCCAGTTCCTTGAGCCGCTGGGTGGCGTCCCAGCCGCCCCTGAGGCCTTCCTCGTTGTCCTGGAACCACTTGTCGGCGAAGGCCTCGTTGCGGACCCCGAGGCGGGTCATCTCCTCGCGGCGGTGGTCGCGGCCGGCGAGGAACTCGTCGAACTCGCGGTGGAACCGGCTGTCGAGGTAGGGGCGGTACTCCTCGGTGGGCAGTCCGGCGTGGCAGTCGGAGGAGATGATCAGGTACGGGTCGTCATCGGTCGTCATCGCTCACTCCTCAGTCGAGTATGAAGTTCTCCAGGTAGGACGGATCGGCCCGGTCGAGCATCGACTGCGACCTGGCCCGGATCTGGCTGTCGCTGCGTTCGCTGTCGGGGAGCATCCAGAAGCGGTCGGCGCGGATGCCGTCGACGACGGTCGCGGCGACCTCCTCCACCGGGGTGAACTCCACCTCGTGGCCCGCCGCCCTCATCGCGCCCTCCCACTGGTCGAGGCTGCGGTAGGGGGTGCGGCGCGGGCGCTCCTTGGCGTACCGCTCGGGGCGGTTGCGGTGCGACTCCCACAGTCCGGTGCGGAGCATGTGCGGGCCGGGGAAGAGGACCGAGGCGCCGACGGCCGCGCCCTCCGCCCGCAAGTGCGCGTACAGCGATTCGGTCATGGTGACGACGGCGGACTTGGTGACGGCGTACACGGACGCGGTGGGCAGCGGGGCGATCCCGCCGTCGCCGGAGGAGGTGTTGACGACACGGCCGGGGGCGCCGCCCGCGAGCATGCGCGGCACGAAGGCCTGGATGCCGTGGAAGACGCCCCAGACGTTGACCGCGAAGGCCCACTTCCAGTCGTTCGGCTCGTGCTCCCACATCCGGCCCTCTGCGCCCGATCCGACTCCGGCGTTGTTGCACAGCACGTGCACGGCACCGAAGGTGTCGTACGCGGCCTCGGCGAGCGCCTGCACGGAGTCGCGTTCGCTGACGTCGACGGGCCGGGCCAGCACCCGCGCCCCGTCCTCGCGCAGTTCGCCGGCGGCCTTGTCGAGCGCGCCCTCCTCCACGTCGGCGAGGACGACGTTCAGCCCCTCGGCCGCGAACCGGCGGGCCATGGCGAGGCCGATCCCACTGGCGGCCCCGGTGACGACGGCGGTCTGGCCCTCCTCCAGCCTCATCGGACGCTCCCCTCGGGCGGTCCGTCGTGGATCTGCTGCGGATCGTCGTAGCGCTGGTGGACGTACGGCAGCAGCGCGTCGGCGCTGACCCGCTCCACGGCCCGGCCCCGCTGGTCGCTGGTCTTCTCCCCGATGGTGACCTCGACCAGCCTGCGCACGGGCAGGTCCGCGACCGGGTCGTACATCGACTCGCGCAGCACCACGTCGCCGGTGATCCGCTCCAGCTTGCGGACCTTCTCGTGGCGGGTGCAGTGGATCAGTACGGGGCCGGAGTCGAAGCCGTCGCCGTCCACGGCGGGCAGGAACTTGAAGTAGAAGTCGAGCTTCGTGGCCGGTTCGGGCAGCGGCAGCGGTCCGTCGACCGCACCCCTGATCTCGACGAACGCGATGCCGTGGCGGACGAGGGCGGCCCGGACGACGAGGCCCTCGCGCTCGACGCTCACCTCACCGAGCTTCTTCGGTTCGCCGAACACCTCGCGGCCGCCGGTCAGCGCCCGTTCGTGGGTCATCGGCATGACCAGCGGGTACCAGCCCTCGTGCCCGTCGTGGACGGCGGCGACGGCGACGGAGCCCGCGCCGAGCGGGTAGCCGGGCAGGTCCACCTTGCTGATGCTCGCCCGGACGAGCGGTCGCCCGGCCGGTTTCAGGGGCGGTGGGAGGACGGCCGCCACCGCGTCGGGGTCGCTCTCCCAGACGGCGCTCACGCCGGTGGACCAGATGTCGGGGAGCCTGGAGCGGGCCTCGCGGGATGCCGCGATCTCGGCCTCGGTGCGCGCGCCGTACCGTACCCGTGCCATGCGGTGCCACCCTTCTCGGTCGTCCGCGGCCCGGCTGTCCGCCGGGCTCTGTAACACAGTTACACCGGAGACGATGAAGGGTAAATAGCCGTGCGTGTAACGGAGTTCTGGAACTGGAGGAGCTGTGGCGCGATCGGCGCTGACCCGCGACGAGGTCCTGGCGGCCGCCGCCGCACTGGTGCGGCAGCACGGTCCGCAGACCCTCACCATGCGCAAGCTGGCCGCCGAACTGGGCACCGCCGTCACCTCGATCTACTGGCACGTCGGCAACCGCGAGTCGCTGCTGGACGCCCTCGTCGAGCGCACCGTGCAGGAGATGGGCACCCTGCGCCCCAGCGGCCGGGGCCCGGCCGCCCGGATCGTCTCGGTGGCCCGCGGACTGCGCCGCGAGCTGCGTGCCCGGCCGCATCTGATCGCGATGGTCCACGAAAGGGGGCTGACGGAACGGATGTTCCTGCCGGCGCAGCAGGCGCTCGTCCACGAGGTGCACGCCGCCGGGCTGCGCGGCGCGCGGGCGGCGGCCGCGGTGCGGTCGGTGCAGATCCACACCGTCGGCTTCCTGCTGGTGGAGCGAAACCGGGAGCGGTCCCCCGTCCAGTCGCCCGGCGAGGGCGATCTGTGGAGCGGGTCGACGGCCGGGGGCGATCCTGCGCTGGCCCGCGCTCTGGCCCGGCCGGCCGACCCGGACCGGCTGTTCGCCGGCTCCGTGCGGGCGCTGGTGGACGGGCTCCTGGCGGGTTCCGGTCCGTGCGACGCGGAGCGGGGGTGACGGCCGAATAGGGGACTGTCGGTCGTGGCCCGTATTCTCTGTGACCATGCTCGACGACCGCCAGACCGCAGCACCGTGGCCGACCGCCTACCCGCAGGGGTACGCGGTCGTCGACGTGGAGACCACCGGCCTCGCACGGGACGACCGGATAATCTCCGCCGCCGTCTACCGCCTGGACGCGCAGGGCAACGTCGAGGACCACTGGTACACCCTGGTCAACCCGCAGCGGGACCCGGGCCCCGTGTGGATCCACGGGCTGACCAGTGACGTGCTCGAAGGCGCCCCGCTCTTCCCCGAGATCGCCGCCCAGCTCTCCGAACGGCTCGCCGGCCGTGTGCTGGTCGCGCACAACGCCGCCTTCGACTGGTCGATGCTCGCCCGGGAGTACGCGCGCGCCGCGGCGATCGCCCCGGTCCAGCAGCGGCTGTGCACCATCGCGCTCTCCAAGGAGCTGCGGCTGCCGCTGCCCAACCACAAGCTGGAGTCGCTCGCCGCGCACTTCGGGGTCGTGCAGCAGCACGCGCACCACGCCCTCGACGACGCCCGGGTGCTGGCCGAGGCCTTCCGCCCGAGCCTGCACGCGGCGGCGGGCGGCGGGCTCCGGCTGCCGCTGCTGGAGTGCCGGCCGCTGACCGAGTGGTCGGACTCCCCCGTCACCCCTCGGATCGGTCACCAGGCCCCGTACGGCGGCGGCCAGGCGAGCTGGCGTCCCGCGCGCAAGCGCCCGGCCTGCCCGTATCCCAACCCGGGACGGTACGAGAAGGACAAACCCCTCATGCAGGGCATGCGGGTGGCGTTCTCCGGGGACACCTCGATCGACCGCGAGCTGCTGGAGGACCGGGTGGTGGAGGCCGGGCTGCATGTGGCGACCAGCGTCTCCCGGCTGACCAGCCTGCTCGTCACCAACGATCCGGACGCGGCGACGTCGAAGACGGTGAAGGCCAAGGCGTTCGGCACCCCGATCCTGGAGGAGAGCGCGTTCACCCATCTCCTGCGGGACGTGGCCGCCGCGCCGCAGGGGTCTCCGGCCGCGCCGTCATCGGAGTGAACCGGGGGCGACTCGCCCGCCCACCGCTCGCCCGTCGGCGCCCTCGCGTCCCACCCTGTGGCGCATGGCACGTTGCGAGGTATGCGGAAACGACTACGGGATGTCCTTCGAGGTGCACGCGCAGGGCGCGGTGCACGTCTTCGACTGCTTCTCCTGCGCCATCCACCGGATGGCGCCGATCTGTGAGCACTGCCGGGTCCAGGTCATCGGCCAGGGGGTCGAGGTCGACGGGCACTGGTTCTGCGGCGGTCACTGCGCCCGCGCGGAGGGGAAGGTGGGCATCATCGACAGTGTCTGAGCACCGGGCGAGGCCCCCCTTCCGCCACCCCCTGCGCGATGCGCCCCATGCCACGGTTGTACCGTCATGGGGTGTACCGCTTCCTGTTGACCCGGCAGTGGCTGATCCTCGCCCTCCTCGCCCTCGTCATGATCCCCACGATGATCGAGCTGGGCTTCTGGCAGCTGCACCGGCATGAGCACAAGGTCGCGCAGAACGCCCTGATCTCGCACAACCTCAAGGCGAAGCCGGTTCCGGTCGCCGCACTCACCTCCCCCGGTCACGTCGTTCCGCGCTCCGACTACTGGCGCGCGGTGAAGGCCACCGGGACGTACGACGAGAAGCACGAGGTCGTGGTGCGGCGCCGGACGTCCACCGACGGCAGCATCGGCTTCCACGTGCTGGTCCCGTTCGACCTCAAGGGCGGCGGCACCGTCATGATCAACCGGGGCTGGATCCCCACCGCCGACGACCAGCATGCCTTCCCCGACGTACCCGCCGCGCCCAAGGGCGAGGTGACGGTCACCGGGCGGCTCAAGGCCGACGAGACGACCGGCGCCAGCGGCATCAAGGACCTCTCCGACCTGCCGGACCGCCAGGTGATGCTGATCAACAGCGCCCAGCAGGCCAAGCTGCTCTCCCGGCCGGTGCTCGGCGGCTACCTGGAGCAGACCGGCCCGGTGCCCTCCGGCGACAAGCCGGAGCTGATCGAGGCCCCCGACGACAGCTCCATCGGCCCGCACATGGCCTACGCCGTGCAGTGGTGGCTCTTCGCCGCCGGGGTGCCGGTCGGCTACGTGGTGCTGGCCCGCCGCGAGAAGCGCGACCTGGTGGCGGCCGCCGCCGAGGCGGCCGAAGCGCGGGACACCGCGGCGGAGCCCGGGAAGCCCGAGCCCGCGAAGGCCTGACGAGGTGTCGGCCGGCGCCGGCCCGTACCGCGACCGTCGCCCGGCGGGGTGACTCCCGCCTCACGTCGCACTACGGCTGCTTAGCCGGGGCGATGTTCGGGAACACGCCAGAACGTGACCCCACTCATCGAGGACTACGCCCTCATCGGCGATCTCCAGACAGCTGCCCTGGTCGGAAAGAACGGTTCTGTCGACTGGCTCTGCCTGCCCCGCTTCGACTCGGGCGCCTGCTTCGCGGCACTGCTCGGTGACGAGGACAACGGCCACTGGCGCATCGCACCGCAGGGCGCGGACACCTGTACCCGGCGGGCCTACGCCGGTGACTCCCTCGTACTGGAGACGTTCTGGGAGACCCGCACCGGCACGGTCAAGGTCATCGACTTCATGCCGCAGCGCGACGAGTCACCCGATGTGATGCGGATCGTCGAGGGGATCAGCGGCACCGTCGACATGACCTCGGTGCTCCGGCTGCGCTTCGACTTCGGCTCGGTCGTGCCCTGGGTGCGCCGCTCGCAGGGCCACCGGGTGGCGGTCGCCGGGCCCGACTCCGCCTGGCTGCGCAGCGAGCCGCCGGTCAAGACGTGGGGCCAGCAGTTCTCCACCTGCTCCTCCTTCAGCGTGTCCGCCGGGCAGCAGGTGGCGTTCGTGCTGACCTGGCACCCCTCGCACTCGCCCCGCCCCGATCTGGTCGATCCCTTCGAGGCGCTGGAGAACACCCTGGCCGACTGGGCCGAGTGGGCCGCCCGCTGCAAGTACCAGGGGCCCTACCGGGAGGCCGTGATCCGCTCCCTGATCACCCTGAAGGCGCTCACCTTCGGCCCGACCGGCGGCATCGTGGCGGCCCCCACCACCTCGCTGCCCGAGGAGATCGGCGGCGTACGGAACTGGGACTACCGCTTCTGCTGGCTGCGGGACTCCACGCTCACCCTCGGCGCACTGATCTCGGCGGGCTATCTGGAGGAGGCGGGCGCCTGGCGGGACTGGCTGCTGCGCGCCGTCGCCGGGGACCCCGCTGACCTGCAGATCATGTACGGGCTCGCGGGCGAGCGCAGACTGCCCGAGTCGGAGCTGCCGTGGCTGCGCGGTTACGAGAACTCCGCCCCGGTCCGGATCGGCAACGCCGCGGTCCGCCAGCGCCAGCTCGATGTGTACGGGGAGGTCATCGACTCGCTCCGGCTGGCCCGGGACGCGGGACTGGGCGACAAGCCGCACGCCTGGAACCTCCAGCTCAGCCTGCTCGGCTTCCTGGAGTCCACCTGGCGCGAGCCCGACGAGGGTCTGTGGGAGATCCGCGGCCAGCGCCGCCACTTCGTCCACTCCAAGGTGATGGCCTGGGTGGCGGCCGACCGGGCCGTGCGCAGCCTGGAGGAGGACTCGTCCCTGACCGGCGACGCCGACCGCTGGCGGGCGATGCGGGACGCCGTGCACCGGGAGGTCTGCGAGAAGGGGTACGACCCGGTGCGCAACACCTTCACCCAGTCCTACGGATCGCGGGACCTGGACGCCTCGACCCTGCTGATCGCCAGGACCGGCTTCCTGCCGCCCGAGGACCCCCGGCTCGTCGGGACGGTGGACGCGGTCCGCGCCGAGCTGGGCAGCGACGGGCTGGTGCGCCGCTACAGCACCGACGGCACCTCGATCGACGGCCTGCCGGGCGGCGAGGGCGCGTTCCTTGCCTGCTCGTTCTGGCTGGCGGACGCGCTGCGGATGACGGGGCGCACCGAGGAGGCCACCGAACTCTTCGAGCATCTGCTGACGCTCCGCAACGACGTGGGACTGCTCGCCGAGGAGTACGACACCGCCGCCATGCGCCAGCTCGGCAACTTCCCGCAGGCCTTCAGCCACATCGGCCTGGTGGGGACGGCCGTCGCGCTGGCCGAGGGGCTGCCCCCCGAGGACACGGCCGCGGGCGAGACGGCAGGATAGAGCCATGGATCTTGGACTGAAGGACCGTGTGTACATCGTCACCGGGGCGACCCGGGGGCTCGGCAACGCCACGGCGCGGGCGCTGGTGGACGACGGCGCGAAGGTGATCATCACCGGCCGGGACGAGAAGAGCGTCCGGGCCGCCGCCGACGACCTGGGCCCGGACGCCGTCGGGCTCGCCGCCGACAACGCGGACCCGTCCGTGGCGCAACGGCTGGTCGACGCCGCGCAGGAGGGGTTCGGCCGGCTCGACGGCATCCTCATCAGCGTCGGCGGTCCGGCGCCCGGCTCCGCCGCGGACAACACCGACGAGCAGTGGCAGTCGGCCTTCGAGTCGGTCTTCCTCGGCGCGGTGCGCCTCGCCCGTACGGCGGCCGCGGCGCTGGGCGACGGCGGGGTCATCGGCTTCGTGCTCTCCGGCTCCGTCCACGAGCCGATCGGCGGGCTGACCATCTCCAACGGCCTGCGCCCCGGCCTGGCCGGGTTCGCCAAGTCGCTGGCCAACGAACTGGGCCCGCGCGGCATCCGGGTCGTGGGCGTGCTGCCGGCCCGGATCGACACGGACCGGGTCCGTGAACTGGACGCGCTCTCGGGCAACGCCGAGGCCTCGCGCACGGCCAACGAGGCCAACATCCCGCTGCGCCGCTACGGCACCCCGCAGGAGTTCGGCCGGACGGCGGCCTTCCTGCTCTCGCCCGCCGCCTCGTATCTGACCGGCATCATGGTCCCGGTCGACGGCGGCTCCCGGCACGGTTTCTGACCCGTACGGCCGGACGGGTGGCAGGCACGGCGCGGATACCCGGGAGAGCGGGCCGGAGACCTCGTCTCCGGCCCGCCCTGCGGGTCCCTGCCCGTCAGCTCACCCGCTCCGCGCGGTGCTTGACCGCCCTCAGCCGCACCTCGGCGGGCAGTCGGGCCAGCCCCGCGGAGTCCCTGGCATGGGCCAGCGCCTCGTCGGACAGCCGGCCCAGCGCCTCGTCCGGCGCCGCGTGCGGCTCCATCAGCAGCCGGATCCTGGCCTGCGGTGCGCTGCGCTTCCCGGTCAGTACGACCTGGGCGCGGGCCACACCGTCCAGGCCGCCCGCCTCCGCGGCGAGCACACCCTCCAGGGCCCGCCCGCGCAGCAGGGCGCCCTCGCCGTCCCCGCTGTCCACCAGCACTTCGGAGAGCCGGGCCCGGCGCAGCTGGGCCAGCAGCCACCACAGGGCGAGCACGACGATGACGGCGAGGACCGCGATCACCGTCGGCCACCACCAGCCGTCCGAGCGCCAGCGCTCCCGGTCGGCCTCGCTGAGCAGTACGTCGTTCTTGCCGGACCAGGGCCACCAGGACGGTACGGAGAGCCCGGTGGCCGCGGCCAGCACTCCGCTGCCCACGCAGACCAGCACCAGTCCGGCGAGGCCGAGGAGTACCCGGTTGACGGTCCCGATCACGCCGCTCACCCCTTCTTCGCCGGACGGCGGACATGGACGGACAGGCCCGGCGGCCTGGACAGTCCGAGTTCCCCGATCCCCGTGGAGAGCGCGGTGTCCAGGTCGGCCCGTACGTCGTCGAGTTCACGGAAGTGCGAGACGGCCCGCACCCCCACCTTGCGCCGGCCCATCCGGACCCGGACCGACTGCACGCCGGACACCTCGACGGCCCGGTCGCGCAGGACCGTCGCGGCCGCTGTCCGGTCGAGCGCGGCCCGGACACCCGGGTGGTCGCGGCGCATCGGCAGCAGGTCGCGGAGTCCGGGCGTGAGCGCGAGGACGATCAGCCACAGGCCGACCGCCGCCGCGACCGCCGCACCGGTCAGCACCCAGACGTCGTCCAACGGCCGCCGCGCCAGCTCGTCGGCCAGCGTGCGGCGCCACTGCATCGCCGGGTGCCCGGCCCGGACCGCCGCCACGTCGTACAGCAGGAGTCCGGAGCCGCCGAGTACCACCAGGGCCAGGATGCCCGCCGGAACGCGGCGGGCCGACCAGAAGCGCCCGCCGCCGCCCTCGCCCCGCTCCTTGGCGGCTACCGGGTCGTAGGCGGCGGACGACGCCGACTGGTCCAGTTCGAGCACGTCACCGTGTTCCACCGGCTCGACCGTGGGCAGACGCTGCGTACTGTGTTCCGGGTTCTGGGGCTCGGTCATCGGATCCTCCCCTGCGCCGCGAGGCTCGCTCCTGAGGGGTGCAGGCGCTCGACCTGTACGGCCACTTCGGGCACCTCCATCCCCGCCAACGCCTTTACCCGCATCGCGACCCGCTGACGCACCGCGCCGCACTGACGGCCGATGTCGCTGGGGTATCCGAGCTCGAGGCTCACCCGCACCCGGGCGGTGTCCCGGTGCACCGTGACCGTGGCGCGCGGCGACGCGCCCTCCTCGGGCAGCTCGTCGACGGCCTCCTTCGCCGCCTGGGCGGCGATCTTCGCGACCACCCGGTCGGCGATCCGGGTCTCGCCGCGCTCCCCGGCGGCGACCCGGTCGCTCGCCCCCGACACGGCCGTCACCGCCGTCGGTCGCCGCGATCGCGACTCCGGAAGAAGTCGCCGGGCTCCAGGTCACCGTCCAGGAAGCGGCCGGCGATGAAGCCGACCGCCCCCAACGCGGCCACCAGCAGGAAGGCCCCGAACCCGCCGAAGTACCCGGCGAATCCGAGCGCCATGCCCGCCACCATGCCGACCACAGCCATGCTCATCGTGCGCTCCTCAACTACCTCGGACCGGAGGACTACTGGAGACGTGGCTCGGGCTGATCGTCGTCGTCCTCCTCGTCGGGCAGCTTCACATCGCTCACCGCGATGTTGACCTCGACGACTTCGAGACCCGTCATCCGCTCCACCGCCGCGACAACGTTCTCGCGTACGTCACGGGCGACATCGGCGATCGACACGCCGTAGTCGACGACGATCTCCAGATCGAGGGCGGTCTGCGACTCACCGACCTCGGCCTTCACGCCCCGGGTGACGGACTTGCCGCCGCCGGGCACCCGGTCGCGCACCGCGCCGAAGGTACGCGAGAGGCCGCTGCCCATCGCGTGCACGCCGACCACATCGCGTGCCGCCATTCCGGCGATCTTCTCCACCACTCCGTCCGCGATCGTCGTACGGCCGCGAGTGCCGGGGTCTCCCCCGCCACGCTTGGTCAGTGACGAACTCGCGTCCTTGTCGGGGTTCTCTGGCCGGTTCCGCTGTGGGGTCTCGGTCATCGCCGTTCTTCCCTTCGGGGCAGGAATGGACTTCATTGCCCACATTAAGTGCGCTTGCCCCGTCTCGCGCCGTGGATGCGGCAGGCTGAGGGAATGACGACGGCTGACAGCCCGCACAGGGCCGACGGATGGACGGCTGCGGTTCGGCAACGACTCGGCCTGGGCCGACTGCTCCCTCTGGGCGGTCCGGCGGACGGGGCCTGGATCTCGGAACGGGCCGCGGTCGCGGTGCTCCGCCGGGCCGTACGCGCCCCGGGGCCGGGGCCGGTGCTCGGGGAGCTGAGGATCGCGGTGGCCGATCCGGGGGCGGCCCCCGCGCCACGGGTACCGTCGCCGCCGAGTGCGCTGGGGCCGGGCCCGCTGCGGATCGAGGCGACCATGGCGGCGACGGCGGACCAGCCCCTGCCCGTCGCCGCGGCGGCGCTGCGCGCGGCCCTGCTGGCGGCGGCCTCGCGGCGGCTCGGCCTGGTGGTCGGCGAGGTGGATCTGCAGGTGACGGAGTTGCTGGACACCGAGCCGGAGCGGGCCGAGCCGGAGCCGGCCGCGGTGCGCCCGGCGACGCCCGAGGGCACAGCGGGCCGGGCGGCCGCGGGGGTGCCCGGTGTCTTCGCGCTGACCCGGGTGCTGGGCCCGGCGGTGCACACGGGCGCGGATCACGTCCGGGTCGAGCTGGCCACGGACGACAGCCACCGCGCGCTCGACGTGGCACTGGCGGTGCGGGCGGCGGTGACGGAGGCGGTGGACGGGCATCCGCCGGTCGCGGTGCTGGTCACGGCGGTGACGGGGGCCCCGGCCGAGCCGGGTGCGCCGGAGAGCCGGAAGGCCGGAGGCGGCGTGCCCCCGGCCGGGTGAGGTCAGTCGGAGCTGCCGGCCAGATCGCGCAGCCGACGGCCCTGCGCGGCCCGTTCGGCGGTGCGCTGCTCCTCGTACGTCCGCGAGAGGGCGCCGCTCAGCAGCGCCTTGGTCTCGACGAGGGCGTCGCGCGGGGCGGCCAGCAGGGCGCCGGCCAGGTCGCGGGCGGCTCCGTCGAGATCCCCGGCGGGCACCACGAGGTTGGCCAGGCCGGTGCGCTCGGCCTCCGCCGCGTGCACGAAGCGTCCGGTGGCGCAGATTTCGAGCGCGCGTGCGTACCCCACCAGGTGCACCAGGGGGTGCGTGCCGGTGAGGTCGGGAACCAGACCGAGGCTGGTCTCGCGCATGGCGAACTGCACGTCCTCGGCGACGATCCGCAGATCGCAGGCGAGGGCGAGCTGGAAGCCCGCACCGATGGCGTGTCCCTGGACCGCCGCGATCGACACGAGGTCGTTGCGACGCCACCAGGTGAACGCGTCCTGGTACTCGGCGATGACCGCGTCGAGCTCGGCCTCGGGGCCACGCCCCATGTCGAGGAAGGACGGCTCGCCGTCGAAACCCTCGGGGGTGAACGCCTGGCGGTCGAGCCCGGCGGAGAAGGACACACCTTCGCCACGCAGCACGACGACCCGCACACTGCCGGGCAGGGCCCGTCCGGCCTCTGTCAACGCCCGCCACAGAGCGGGGGACTGAGCGTTGCGCTTGGCCGGATTGGTGAGGGTCACCGTGGCAACCGCGTCGTCGACGGTGAGTCGTACGCCGTCCTTGTCGAGCACAGTGTCGAGCGAGGTCATGAAGCGCCTCCGGATCGGGGTGCGGTCAGTGCAGTCAGCAGAGAGCTAAGTGACTGAACAGTAACCACCCGGTCGACCGCACGATCGACCGGGTGACCACCACCGAACCGTTGGGCCCCGGAGCGGATCAGGCGATCCGCGCCGGTCCGCCGACGGCTGTCAGGCCGCTGCGGCCTTCTTGCCTCGTGTCGCGCCGCCGCGTCCCCGCAGCGTCACTCCGGACTCACTGAGCATCCGGTGGACGAACCCGTAGGAGCGGCCGGTTTCCTCGGCCAGCGCCCGGATGCTCGCACCGGAGTCGTACTTCTTCTTCAGGTCTGCCGCGAGCTTGTCGCGCGCGGCGCCGGTTACCCGGCTGCCCTTCTTCAGAGTCTCGGCCACCCGTGCCTCCTCGTGGGAAGTGCGCTCTGGACTCTCATGATCACCCCTCCCGCGCTTCCTGGCCACCCATTCGGCAAGGTCTGTGCAACCGGATTCACGCCCCGGGAGTGCGCCGGACTGATCGGAATCTCGCATTCCGCCGGGCTGCTGGGGGCCTGCGGAGAACGCCCCGGGAAAAACGTCCAGGTCAGGGCCGCGCGGGATTTCCGCCCGGAAATGGGTGCGCCCGGCAGGTATCTGCCGGGCGCCGCGCCGAGGTACGAGACGTACTCACGCAGATGATGGATCACGCGTAGGCCGAATGATCCAGTGGGAGTGGATCAATGGACGGCCGCGCCGGGTCAGGCCAGCGAGACCAGGTCCCGGTAGTCCGCACCCCACAGGTCCTCGACCCCGTCGGGCAGCAGGATGATGCGCTCGGGCTGGAGCGCCTCGACCGCGCCCTCGTCGTGCGTGACCAGGACGACGGCGCCCTTGTACGTGCGCAGCGCGCCGAGGATCTCCTCGCGGCTGGCCGGGTCGAGGTTGTTGGTGGGCTCGTCGAGCAGGAGCACGTTGGCGGAGGAGACCACCAGCGTCGCCAGGGCGAGCCGGGTCTTCTCGCCGCCGGAGAGCACGCCGGCGGGCTTGTCGACGTCGTCACCGGAGAAGAGGAACGAGCCGAGCGTCTTGCGGACCGCGACCAGGTCGAGGTCGGGGGCCGCGGAGCGCATGTTCTCCAGGACGGTGCGGTTCGGGTCGAGGGTCTCGTGCTCCTGGGCGTAGTAGCCGAGCTTGAGCCCGTGGCCCTCGATGACGTCGCCGGTGTCGGCCTTCTCCGCGCCGCCGAGGAGGCGGAGCAGGGTGGTCTTGCCCGCACCGTTGAGGCCGAGGATGACGACCCGGGAGCCCTTGTCGATGGCGAGGTCGACATCGGTGAAGATCTCCAGCGACCCGTAGGACTTGGAGAGCCCCTCCGCCATCAGCGGGGTCTTGCCGCACGGGGACGGGTCGGGGAAGCGCAGCTTGGCGACCTTGTCGGAGACGCGTACGGCATCCAGGCCGGAGAGCAGCCGGTCGGCGCGCTTGGCCATGTTCTGGGCGGCCACGGTCTTGGTGGCCTTGGCGCGCATCTTGTCGGCCTGGGCGTTGAGCGTCGCGGCCTTCTTCTCGGCGTTCTGCCGCTCGCGCTTGCGGCGCTTCTCATCGGCCTCGCGCTGCTGCTGGTAGAGCCTCCAGCCCATGTTGTAGACGTCGATCTGCGAGCGGTTGGCGTCGAGGTAGAAGACCTTGTTGACGACGGTCTCGACGAGCTCGACATCGTGGGAGATCACGATGAAGCCGCCCCGGTAGCTCCTGAGGTAGTCGCGCAGCCAGACGATCGAGTCGGCGTCGAGGTGGTTGGTGGGCTCGTCCAGGAGCAGGGTGTCGGCGTCCGAGAAGAGGATCCTGGCCAGCTCGACGCGGCGGCGCTGACCGCCGGAGAGCGTGTGGAGCGGCTGGGCGAGCACCCGGTCGGGCAGGCTGAGGGCCGCGGCGATGGTGGCGGCCTCGGCCTCGGCGGCGTATCCGCCCTTGGTGAGGAACTCCGTCTCCAGGCGCTCGTACTTCTTCATCGCCTTCTCGCGGGTGGCGCCCTTGCCGTTCGCCATCCGCTCCTCGTTCTCGCGCATCTTGCGGAGGGTCTCGTCGAGGCCTCGGGCCGAGAGGATGCGGTCGCGGGCGAGCACGTCGAGGTCGCCGGTGCGCGGGTCCTGCGGGAGGTAGCCGACCTCGCCGGAGCGGGTGATGGTGCCGCCGGCCGGGGTTCCCTCGCCCGCGAGGCACTTGGTGAGGGTGGTCTTGCCCGCCCCGTTGCGGCCGACGAGGCCGATGCGGTCGCCCTTGGCGATGCGGAAGGAGGCGGATTCGATAAGCATGCGGGCGCCGGCGCGCAGCTCGATGCCGGAGGCGGTGATCACGGGAAAAACTCCAGGGCGGAATGGACGGCGGAGGTACGGACAGGGCCTGTCGTTTGCACGCGAGCCCGGCCTGATGCAGGCGGGCAGACCCTAGCGATTCACGACTCGGACGCCGCTACTCACGCATACGCACAAGGAGAGTTGCCATGAGGACCAGTCTACTGGCGGTGTCCAATCGCTTTTCCGCCTGCTCCCGCCCCGGCCGCCGAGGTCTCGCCGTGTGCTGCTGACCGGCTCCCCTCCGTAGTCAATAAGGGGCATAGCGGTGTGAACTATCTGATACTCGGCGCAGGGCGGTGCGCGGCCGCGCGTGGAGCGGAGGGTGGTGCCATGCAGTTCGACGACGACGCCGATCTGGACACGTCCGAGGTACGGGATGTGCGTGGCAGCCGCGTCCCGGGCGGCAGGGCCACCGTGGGCGGCGGCATCGCGGCGGTCATCGCGCTGATCCTTGGGCTGCTGTTCGGTGTCGGCCCCGACGAGCTCGGCCTCTCCTCGGGCGACTCGGGGACGACGGCGACCGCGTCGTCGGCAGCCCAGGTCGAGCAGTCCTGCCGGACCGGCCGGGACGCCAACACCAAGGACGACTGCCGGACGGTCGCGGTGGTCAACAGCGTCCAGGACTACTGGAAACAGGAGTTCGCCCGGCGCGGGGCGGCGTACGGGAACGCCCGCACGGTGCTGTTCACCGACCGGATCGGCACCGCCTGCGGCTCCGCGACCTCGGCCGTGGGGCCGTTCTACTGCCCCGGGGACCGGCAGGTCTACCTCGACCTGGGCTTCTTCGACGAGCTGCGGACCAAGTTCGGGTCGAGCGGCGGACCCTTCGCCCAGGCGTACGTCGTCGCACATGAGTACGGGCACCACGTGCAGAACCAGCTGGGGACGCTGGGCCGGTCGCAGGACGGGCGGACCGGCGAGAACAGCAACGCGGTGCGGGTGGAGCTGCAGGCGGACTGCTACGCCGGGGTCTGGGCGCACCACGCGACGACGACGCCCGACGGGGCCACGGGCCGGCCGCTGATCACCGAGCTGACCCGGGCGGACATCCGGGACGGCCTCGACGCGGCCGCGGCGGTCGGGGACGACCGGATCCAGGAGCGCTTCCAGGGCCGGGTCACCCCGGAGTCCTGGACGCACGGCTCGGCGGCGCAGCGGCAGCAGTGGTTCACCACCGGATTCACCGGCGGTGACCCGGCCCGCTGCGACACCTTCCGCTGACGCGGGCGTCGCGGGAGGGCGTTGTCAGTGCCCGGTGGAAGACTGAGACACAGATCACACACGAGTCAGGCGCGGGGTCCTGAGCGGGCGAGAAGGGGTGAGCACGATGGCGGGCTCAACGACAGGTGTTCCGTCGGTCTTTCCGACGTTGCTCTACGACGACGCGAAGGCCGCGATCAAGACGCTGACGGAGGCGCTCGGCTTCACCGAGGAAGCGGTGTACGAGGGCGAGGACGGCACCGTGATGCATGCGGAGCTGTCCTGCGGGAACGGCAGGGTGATGCTGGGTTCCAAGGGTCGCGAGGGGAGGTTCGCGGAGGCGATGCGGGGGTCCGGGCCGGTCGGTGTCTACGTGGTGGTCGACGACATCGACGCGCGCCACGCGCGGGCGGTGGAGCACGGGGTGGAGATCCTGATGCCGCCCACCGACCAGGACTACGGCTCGCGGGACTACATGGCACGGGACGCGGAGGGCAACGTGTGGACCTTCGGTACGTACTCCCCGGGGGCGTCGGGCTGACCCGTGACCCGGGCCGCGGACCCCGGGGGCGGCGGTCCGGCCGGCCGGGGTCTCCCCCCGGGCCGGCCGGGCCGGTCGCTCAGGCTCCGCCGGTGTGCACCTGGAAGGCCGCCTTTCGGACCGCCTTGGCGAGCGCGGGATCAGGGTGGGCCGCGGCCAGCGCCACCAGGACCTGGACGGTACGCGGATGGCCGACGGCCCGCACCTCGTCGAGGAGGGCCGGGACGCTGCCCTGTACGGCCGAGTCGAGATGGCGGACCAGCAGCGCGGTCTCGCCGTGGTCGGCCACGGCCGCCGCCGTGTCGACCCAGAGCCAGGTGGCCTCCTCGCGGCTGAGGACGTCCTGAGCGTCCTCGGGGTCGGCCCCGTCGTACTCGGCGAGCCACAGCAGCGCGTAGGGGCGCAGCGACGGGTCGGCCACCACCGAGCGCACCTCGGGCTCGGCGGGTGCGCCGACCACCCGGAGCGCCTCGAAGGCGAGCCCGCGCAGCAGCGCGTCCTGGCCGCGGGCCACTGCGAGGAGTTCCGCGACGGCGCTGCCGACGGGCCGGGCGGCCAGCCAGGCGCGGTACTCGGCGCGGGCCGGTCCGGGGGTGAGCCGGGCGCAGCCGAGCAGCATGTCGGCGGCGGACTGCTCGATGTTCCCGGCCGGGCTCTGGGCGGCGACGCAGATCTGTTCCAGCTTGACCCAGACCGCCCAGTTGCCGAGCGGGGTGAGGGTGGCGTGTCCGGAGCCGAGGGTGAGCGCTCCGACGGCGGCCAGCCCCTCCAGGGCCCAGTCGAGGAGGAGGGCGACCAGCGCCTCGGGGTGGGCGGGGGGAGCGGCCTCGGCGGGGACGGGCAGCGGCTGGGGCCCGTACGGCACCTCGCAGCGCTCCTCGTGGAGTTCCGCGACGCGCTGGCCCAGCAGGTCGAGCAGGGCGGGCACGGTGACCGGGCCCGCCGAGAGCTGGAGGAGGGAGAGTACCTGGGGCACGGCCTCGACGGCCTCCGCGACCGCGGTGGACTCGATGTCCCGCGGCGCGGGGTGGACGAGGGACCAGGCGTCGAAGAGCGCCACCCAGCCGCGGAGCACCGCGGAGTCGTCACGGTCCCAGGCGCGCAGCCGCCAGCCGGGCCGTGCGGTGTCGCCGTGCAGTTCGACGAGACCGGCCAGCCGGGCCCGGTCCCAGCCGGACCGCACCTGGCCCGGGGACAACTGCAGCTCCGAGGAGGCCCGTTCGAGGGCCGTGGGGGCCAGCGGTGGGGTGCCTGGGCGGGAGCCGCCGGCGGCCCAGCGGGCGATCCGCACGGCGTCGGCGAGAGCGGTCCTGGCCTGGCGGGCCAGTTCCGCCCTGGGCGGGGTGCCCTCGGGCGGGCGGGGTGCCGGCCTGGTGCGCCGGGTGATCACGGCCTTGTGAGCGGTGGCGAGGGGTCGCGGGCGGACAAGTCGCAGCCTGGAGTCGCGCGGGGTACGGGACGTCACGGGGAGCAGTCTTGCCTCTGACAGCCCGAAAGCCCAAACGGAACCCGGATCACCGGTGTCCCGGGGGGTGCGCACCGTCCGGTACCAACCGGCCGAAGCGGCACATCAGCTCACATCAGGGGCGTGAGGAAGCGTCGCAGCGTCTCCTCGTAATAGTCCGGGTCGGCATTCCACATCGCCGCATGCGGAGCCTGTGCCACGGGGTGCAGGGCGACCAGGTCGGGGCGCCGGGCGGCGAGCACCCTGGAGGGCTGCCAGGGCGCCAGGGTGTCGTCGGGGCCGTGGAAGATCAGAGTGGGGACGTGCAGGGTCCGGGGCAGCGAGGTGTCCAGGAGCCGGGCACCGCTCAGCCCGGTCTGCCCCTGGGCGGCCCGGACGGCGAGCGGCCGCAGGGCGGACGGCACCCCTCGGGCGGCGGCCAGGGCGCGCAGGGTGGTGGCCCAGTCCATGACCGGGGAGTCGAGGACGAGGCCGCAGATCCGGTCCCGGAGAGCGGAGTTGGCGGACGCGTGGAGCGCCATGGAGGCGCCGGTCGACCAGCCGTGCAGCACGACCTTCTCGGCGCCGTAGCGGACCGCGAAGCGGATGGCCGCGTCCAGGTCGCGCCATTCGGACTCCCCGAGGTGGCTGAGCCCGTCCGGGGAGCGCGGTGCTCCGGCGTCGCCACGGTAGGCGAGGTCGAGCACCGGCAGCTGCTGTCCGTTCAGGAAGGGGAGCAGGTTCAGGGGGTGTTCCCGGGTGGTGCCGATGCCGTGCGCGGTGATGACCCAGGTGTCGCGTGCGCCGGGCACGAACCAGGCGGGCAGGGCGCCGAGTTCGCCGGTGATCTCGACCTCGCGGTGTCCGAGGCCGAGGGCCGCGGTGGGGTCGCCGCTGTACACCTCGGGTGTGATGCGGACCTTGTCCCCGGGGCGCAGGGTGCCGTGGCTGACGCGCTCCAGCCGGCGCACGACGGTGTCGGCGGCCTGGTGGGCCTGCTCGATGACCGGGCCGACGACGGCGTGGACGTCGTCACCGGCCAGCCCGTAGGTGCCGGGGCGCAGCGCGGCGAAGGAACGGGTCAGGGTGACCTGTCCCGCCGCCGTCGCGTGCACGGTGAGTCTGCGGTCGGCGGGGAACGGACGGCCGGACGGCGCCCCGAGGGCGGCGTCGCCGGCGTACCGGCCGGCCGCGACCGCTGCCGCACCGGCGCCGATGAGGGAGGTGACGACTGCTGCCGTCGCTGTAACCGGGCGCACGCCCTCAGTCTCATGGGCACCCGCGCACTCGGCCAGCGGGCGGGGGCCGTCCGGGCCGAGGCCGCCCGCCCCGGCGGCCTCAGCCCGGCTGCCCGTACCCCTTCAGCGCCTCCCGGACATCGCTCAGCTGGTCCGGGGTGAGCAGGGCCGGGGAGCGGCCGGGGACGGCGCTCGCGGCGAGCCAGAGGCGGCACAGCCATTCGAGCTGGGCGGTGCGGTCGTACGCCTCGTCGAGGGTTGCTCCGTAGGTGACGGTCCCGTGGTTGCCGAGCAGGCAGCCGGTGCGGTCCCGCAGGGCGGCCAGCATGTTCGCGGCGAGTTCGTCGGTGCCGTACCGGGCATAGGCGGCGACCCGGACGGGACCGCCCAGCAGTGCGGCCGCGTAGTGGATCGGCGGGACTTCGGCGACGAGCGTGGAGACGGCCGTGGCGTGCACCGCGTGGGTGTGCACGACGGCGGCCGCCGTCGTGTTCCGGTAGACCGCGAGATGGAGCGGGAGTTCGCTGGTCGGGGCCAGCTCGCCGAGGACCTGGTTGCCCTCCAGATCGACGCCGACCGCGTCCTGGGGGCGGAGCCGGTCGTACGGCACGCCGCTCGGGGTGACCAGGACGGTGCCGCCCACTCGCGCCGACACGTTGCCCGAGGTGCCGACGACCAGTCCGTCGGCCGCCGTCCGGCGGGCGGTGGCGACGACCGCGCCCCAGGCCCGCCCGATGTCCCCGGACAGCCGGACGTCCCCGGCCCGTCCGGTGCCCGCGGTTTGTCCGACGCCCACGGCTTGTTCGACCGGACCCTGTCGCTGATCGCTCATACGAAGATCCTTTCCACTGATGAGCGGCCCATGTTTCTGCCCTGTTTCCGGAGGCCGGCCGGACCCGGATTCCGGGCCCACACGGCCCGGCGCCCGTCCCGCCCTGTCGGACCACGGCCAAACGGGGCATCGCCACTCCGATTGGAGTCACCGCAACGCCCTGTTCAGTTCATCTTCCGTTCACCCGGGTTGCCTACGTTCCACGTGCCACTGACGTCGAACGATTGCCTGGGTAAATGGAACACATCACGCTGCTGCTCGCGATTGTGATCGTGACAGCTCTAGTGTTCGATTTCACGAACGGTTTCCACGACACCGCCAACGCGATGGCGACCACCATCTCGACCGGCGCACTCAAACCCAAGACAGCGGTGGCGATGTCCGCCGTTCTCAACCTCGTCGGCGCGTTCCTGTCGGTGGAGGTCGCCAAGACGATCTCCGGCGGGATCATCAACGAGAACGGCCTCAGAACCGAGGTCATCTTCGCGGCGCTCGTCGGCGCCATCCTGTGGAATCTGCTGACCTGGCTGGTCGGGCTGCCGTCCAGCTCCTCGCACGCCCTCTTCGGCGGTCTGATCGGCGCCGCGGTGATGTCCGCGGGCTGGTCCTCGGTCGACGGCGGCACCGTCGTCACCAAGGTGCTGCTCCCCGCGGTCGCCGCCCCGTTCGTCGCCGGTCTGGCCGCACTGCTGGCCACCAGGCTGACCTACCGGATCGGCGGGAAGATCCGTAACGACGCCCAGGAGAAGGCGACCGCCAAGGGCTACCGGGCCGGGCAGATCGCCTCCGCCGGGCTGGTCTCGCTCGCCCACGGCACCAATGACGCGCAGAAGACCATGGGCATCATCACGCTGGCCCTGGTCACCGGCGGGGTGCTCTCCCCCGGTGCGAACCCGCCGGTCTGGGTCATCGTCAGCGCCGGTCTGGCCATCGCGCTCGGCACCTACCTGGGCGGCTGGCGCATCATCCGCACCATGGGCAGCGGCCTCACCGAGCTCAAGCCGCCGCAGGGCTTCGCCGCCCAGACCAGTGCGGCCACGGTCATCCTGGCCTCCTCGCACCTCGGCTTCTCCCTCTCCACCACCCAGTCCTGCTCGGGTGCGGTGATGGGCGCCGGCCTCGGCCGCCGGGGCGGTGTGGTCCGCTGGTCCACCGCCACCCGGATGTTCGTCGCCTGGGGTCTGACGCTGCCCGCCGCGGGTCTGGTCGGCGCGGGGGCGGAGTTCCTCACCAAGCAGGGCACCTGGGGCGTCGTGCTCGTCGCCCTGCTGCTGGTCGCGGGCTCCGGAGCGATCTGGGTCCTGTCCCGCCGCAAGCCGGTCGGCCAGGACGACGTCGGGCCCGGCGGCCAGAACGGCGCAACGGCCGGCGGGAACGCCGAACCCGCCGGGGTCGTCACCACCGCCATCGCGGCCGTCAGCCCGCCGCCCACCGCGGCCCAGGCCCAGCATGACCTCAAGACCACCATCCCGGCCCCGGCCGGGCCCGTAGCCGCCGACCCGGCACGACCTGCCACGGTGTAAGGAAGATCCTCCATGAACATCGACTGGGCAGCCCTCGGCACCGTCTTCGGCGTCTCTCTCGTCGCCACCGTCGCGCTGGTGGGCCTCTTCACCCTGGGCATCGTCGGCCTCTCCCGGCAGGCCGAGGCGGCCGCACCGGGCGGTCAGGCCGGCGGGTCCCTGATGCTCGCCCGCGCGGGCGCGTACGCCTGCTTCGGGCTGTGCGCGGCGGCGGTGGCCTACGGCATCTACATGATCGTCGCCTGAGCCGCAGTCCCCGACCCACCGCACCTGAACCATCCGCCGTATCGGGCCGGCCGCACCTCGCGTGCGGCCGGCCCGATGTGGGTCTCAGCACACTGCGCCGCCGCAGGTCAACGGTAGGTTGACTGGCGTTCGCGGAGCGTGGTGGACTGCCGGAGCCATTACGGCGACAGCAGAGGAAGCCGGTGCGAATCCGGCGCGGTCCCGCCACTGTCACCGGGGAGCAGTCCCCCACCACCGGAAGTCACGGTCCACGCCAAGTGGGCTGGAAGACCGGGGGTACTGCGGATCCGGGAGCCAGGAGACTCTGGTCGCCGATCACGTCGAACCAGGGCGCGGACCCTGAGTGAGGACATATCGCCATGCCCGGCCGCCGTGCGTCCGTATCCCTGTCTCCCCCGCCGCCAGCTGCCCGCACCAAGGGCGTCCGAGGCGCGACGGCCGGCTGAACCGTGCGTGCCGATCGCATCTTCGCGTACGGCGCCACGGCCGGTCTGATCGGTGATCTGCTGCTCGGTGACCCCCGCCGGGGACATCCGGTCGCCGCCTTCGGGCGGGCCGCGGCAGGCATCGAACGCCGCCTGTGGCGCGACCACCGCGGGTGGGGCGCGCTGCACACCCTGGTCTGCGCCGGAGGCACCGCCGGAGGCGCGGCACTGGCCGCCCGTGCGCTGCGCCGCCGTCCCGCCGCGTCCGTGGCCCTGACCGCCGCCGCCACCTGGTCCGTCGTCGGCGGTACGTCGCTCGGGCGCGAGGCCCGGTCCATCGGCGGCGCGCTGGCCGCCGGCGACCTCGAACTGGCCCGCGAGCGGCTGCCCCGCCTGTGCGGCCGTGACCCGCAGTCCCTGGACGGACCGCAGATCGCCCGTGCCGTGGTGGAGTCCGTCGCCGAGAACACCTCCGACGCCGTGGTCGGCGCACTGGTGTGGGGCGCGCTGGGCGGGGTCCCCGGGCTCGTCGGCTTCCGGGCCGCCAACACCCTGGACGCGATGGTCGGGCACAGGTCGCCCCGCCATCTGCGTTACGGCTGGGCCTCGGCCCGCCTCGACGACCTCGTGGGCTGGCCCGGCGCCCGGCTGACCGCGCTGCTCGCGGTCGCCGCCGGGGGACGGCCCCGGGGTGCGCTGCGGGCCTGGCGTACGGACGCCCACCGGCACCCGAGCCCCAACGCGGGCCCGGTGGAAGCCTCGTTCGCGGGCGCGCTGGGCGTACGGCTCGGCGGCACCCTCGCCTACGGCGGCCGGGTCGAGCACCGCCCCGTACTCAACGGCGCCGCCGGCCGGGCGGTGGGGACGAAGGACATCGAACGCGCCGTACGGCTCTCGCGCCGGATCGGCGTGCTGGCCCTCGGTGTGAGCGTGGCGGCCCGGCTGGGCGCGGGCGCCGCGGCACGGCGGATCACCTCGACGCGCGGTCCGGGCACACCTGCCCCGGGTGCGCGCACCTCAGGACGGAGACCGACATGAGCGGCGGACTGCTGGTCGCCGGGACCACATCGGACGCGGGCAAGAGCGTCGTCACGGCGGGCATCTGCCGCTGGCTGGTGCGCCAGGGGGTGAAGGTCGCGCCGTTCAAGGCGCAGAACATGTCACTCAACTCCTTCGTCACCCGCGAGGGCGCCGAGATCGGCCGGGCCCAGGCCATGCAGGCCCAGGCCGCCCGGGTGGAGCCGACCGCGCTGATGAACCCGGTGCTGCTCAAGCCCGGCGGCGACCGCTCCAGCCAGGTCGTCCTGATGGGGCGCGCGGTCGGTGAGATGAGCGCCCGCGGCTACCACGGCGGCAGGCAGGAGCAGTTGCTGTCCACCGTCGTGGACTGCCTGGAGCAGCTCCGGTCCACGTATGACGCGGTGATCTGCGAGGGGGCGGGCAGTCCGGCGGAGATCAACCTCCGGCGCACCGACATCGTGAACATGGGCATCGCACGGGCGGCCCGCTTCCCGGTGGTGGTCGTCGGGGACATCGACCGCGGCGGGGTCTTCGCCTCGTTCTTCGGTACGACGGCGCTGCTCGCCGCCGAGGACCAGGAACTGATCGCCGGCTACCTGGTCAACAAGTTCCGCGGTGACGTGTCACTGCTGGAGCCGGGCCTGGACATGCTGTTCGGTCTCACCGGGCGGCCCACGTACGGAGTGCTGCCGTTCGCCCACGGCCTCGGCATCGACGAGGAGGACGGGCTGCGGGTCTCGCTGCGCGGCACCGTGCGCGAGTCCGTCGTCGCGCCCCCGCACGGCGAGGACGTCCTGCGCGTCGCCGTGTGCGCGGTGCCCCTGATGTCGAACTTCACCGACGTCGACGCGCTGGCCGCCGAACCCGGCGTCGTGGTGCGGTTCGTGGACCGTCCCGAGGAGCTGTCCGACGCCGATCTCGTCATCGTGCCCGGCACCCGGGGCACGGTGAAGGCGCTGGCCTGGCTGCGCGAGCGCGGCCTTGCCGACGCGCTGCTGCGGCGCGCCGCCGAGGGCCGCCCGGTCCTCGGCATCTGCGGCGGCTACCAGATCCTCGGCGAACACATCGAGGACGAGGTGGAGTCGCGCGCCGGACAGGTCGACGCGCTCGGCCTGCTCCCCGTACGCGTGCGGTTCGACCGCGAGAAGACCCTCGCCCGGCCGGTCGGCGAGGCGCTCGGCGCCCCCGTCGAGGGGTACGAGATCCACCACGGCGTCGCGGACGTGCGCGGCGGCGAGCCGTTCCTCACCGACGCACGGGGGCGGCGCCTGGACGGCTGCCGGTCCGGCGCGGTGTGGGGCACCCACTGGCACGGCTCGCTGGAGAGCGACGCGTTCCGCCGCCGCTTCCTGGCCGAGGTCGCGCGGGCCGCGGGGCGCCGCTTCGTCCCCGCCCCCGGCACCTGTTTCGCCGCACTGCGCGAGGAGCAGCTCGACCGCCTCGGTGACCTCATCGAGGAACACGCCGACACCGACGCGCTGTGGCGGCTCATCGAGTCGGGCGCTCCCGCCGGACTCCCCTTCATCCCGCCGGGAGCGCCCCCGCTCCCCGGGAGCCCGGCCGTGCGGGGACCCCGCACACCGGTCCCCGCCCCGCAGCCGCCACCGGGGCCCGAACGCCCGTCGGAACCGCTGGAAACCGCCGCCACCAAGGAGGCCCTGTGAGTACGCCGTACCCCTTCACCGCCATCGTCGGGCAGGACGATCTCCGGCTCGGCCTGCTGCTCAACGCCGTCTCGCCGGCCGTCGGCGGGGTGCTGGTGCGGGGCGAGAAGGGCACCGCCAAGTCCACCGCCGTGCGCGCGCTGGCCGCGCTGATGCCGGAGGTGTCCGTCGTCCCGGGGTGCCGGTTCTCCTGCGACCCCGCATCGCCCGACCCGGCGTGTCCCGACGGCCCGCACGAGCCGGCGCCCGGCGCGTCACGGGCGGCGCGGACGGTCGAGCTGCCCGTCGGCGCGTCCGAGGACCGGCTCGTCGGGGCCCTGGACATCGAACGGGCGCTGGCCGAGGGCGTGAAGGCCTTCGAGCCGGGGCTCCTCGCGGACGCCCACCGCGGCATCCTGTACGTGGACGAGGTCAACCTCCTCCACGACCACCTGGTCGACCTGCTGCTGGACGCGGCCGCCATGGGCGCCTCGTACGTGGAGCGCGAAGGCGTCTCCGTACGGCATGCCGCGCGCTTCCTGCTCGTCGGGACGATGAACCCGGAGGAGGGCGAGCTCAGGCCCCAGCTCCTGGACCGGTTCGGGCTGACCGTCGAGGTCGCCGCCTCGCGCGAGACCGATCTGCGGGTCGAGGTGGTGCGCCGGCGGCTCGCCTACGACGACGACCCCGCCGCCTTCGCCGCCCGGTGGGCCGAGGAGGAGGGCGCACTGCGGGACCGGATCACGGCCGCGCGGGCACTGCTGCCGCAAGTGCGGCTCGGTGACGGGGCGTTGCGGCAGATCGCGGCCACCTGCGCGGCCTTCGAGGTCGACGGGATGCGGGCCGACATCGTGATGGCCAGGACCGCCACGGCACTGGCCGCCTGGGCGGGGCGCACCGACGTCCAGGCCGAGGACGTACGGCAGGCCGCCCTGCTCGCGCTCCCCCACCGGCGCCGGCGCAATCCGTTCGACGCGCCGGGGCTCGACGAGGACAAGCTCGACGACACGCTGGAGCAGAACCGCGGCGAGGACGAGGATCCGGACCCGGACGGCCCCGGTGGCGGCGGCCCGCCCCCGCAGGGCGACGGGCCCGACACACCGCCGCAGCCGGAAGACGGCGCCGACGACACGCCCGAGGGGCCGGGGCCCGAGCAGTCCGTGCCCGAGCAGGGCAAGGAGCGGGAGCCGGGGCAGGGGCAGCCCGTCGGGGGCGGCGAGCAGCAGCCCGTGCGGGCCGGCGAGCCGTTCCGGACGAAGATGCTGAGCGTGCCCGGCCTGGGCGAGGGCGCGGCGGGGCGGCGCTCCCGGGCGCGTACCGAGCACGGGCGTACCACCGGCGCACGGCGTCCGCAGGGCGCGCTCACCAAGCTGCACCTGGCCGCCACCGTGCAGGCCGCCGCCCCGCACCAGCGGGCGCGGGGCCGGTCCGGGCCGGGCCTGGTGGTGCGGCGGGACGATCTGCGGCAGGCCACCCGGGAGGGGCGCGAGGGCAACCTCGTGCTGTTCGTCGTGGACGCGTCGGGGTCGATGGCGGCCCGGCAGCGCATGACGGCGGTGAAGGGCGCGGTCCTCTCCCTGCTGATGGACGCCTACCAGCGGCGGGACAAGGTCGGGCTGATCACCTTCCGGGGCAAGGAGGCGGCCGTGGTGCTGCCGCCGACCTCCTCGGTGGACGCGGCCGCCGCGCGGCTGGAGACGCTGCCCACCGGTGGCCGCACGCCGGTGGCCGCCGGGCTGCTGAAGGCCCATGACGTACTGCGGGTGGAGCGGCTGCGCGATCCGTCGCGGCGGCCGCTGCTGGTCGTGGTGACCGACGGGCGCGCGACCGGCGGGCCGGAGCCGGTGGCGCTGGCCGCGCGGGCGGCCCGGCTGCACGAGGCGGAGGGCATCGCGTCCGTGGTCGTGGACTGCGAGGCGGGGCCGGTGCGGCTCGGCCTCGCGGCGGATCTCGCGGCTGAGCTGGGCGGCACCGCCGTCACGCTCGACGAGCTGCGGGCCGACTCGATCGCCGGGCTGGTCAAGGACGTTCAGGGCGACAACAGGAGGGCCGCATAGTGCCGCAGGGACAGCCGGTAAGTGTGCCGGACGACGGACTCACCACCCGGCAGCGCCGCAACCGGCCGCTGTTGATGGTGCACACCGGCGTCGGCAAGGGGAAGTCGACGGCGGCCTTCGGGCTGGCGCTGCGCGCCTGGAATCAGGGGTGGCCGGTCGGCGTCTTCCAGTTCGTGAAGTCCGCGAAGTGGAAGGTCGGCGAGGAGAACGCGCTGAAGGTGCTCGGCGCGAGCGGCGAGGGCGGGCCCGTCGTCTGGCACAAGATGGGCGAGGGCTGGTCCTGGGTCCAGCGCGACCAGCAGCTGGACAACGAGGCGGCGGCCCGTGAGGGCTGGGAGCAGGTCAAGCGTGACCTCGCCGCCGAGACGCACCGGCTGTACGTGCTCGACGAGTTCGCCTACCCGATGCACTGGGGCTGGGTCGACACCGACGAGGTGGTCCAGGTGCTGCGCGACCGGCCCGGCTCGCAGCACGTCGTGATCACCGGGCGCAACGCGCCCGCCGCGCTGCTGGACGCGGCGGACCTGGTGACCGACATGTCGAAGGTCAAGCACCCGATGGACGCCGGGCAGAAGGGCCAGAGGGGCATCGAGTGGTGACGATTCCGCGCCTGGTCATAGCCGCGCCGTCGTCCGGCAGCGGCAAGACCACCGTCGCGACGGGTCTGATGGCCGCCTTCGCCGGGCGCGGACTCGCCGTGTCCGGGCACAAGGTGGGGCCCGACTACATCGACCCGGGCTACCACACCCTTGCCACGGGGCGGCCGGGGCGCAATCTCGACGCGTACATGTGCGGGCCGGAGCTGATCGCCCCGCTGTTCGCGCACGGGGCGCTGGGCTGTGACCTGGCGGTCGTCGAGGGCGTGATGGGGCTGTACGACGGAGCCTCGGGGCTCGGTGAACTCGCGTCCACCGCGCATGTCGCGAAGCTGCTGCGAGCACCGGTGGTGCTGGTCGTGGACGCGTCGTCGCAGTCGCGGTCGGTGGCGGCGCTGGTGCACGGTTTCGCCTCGTGGGACCCGCAGGTGCGGATCGGTGGGGTGATCCTGAACAAGGTCGGCTCGGACCGGCACGAGGCGCTGCTGCGCGAGGCCCTGGAGGAGTCCGGGGTACCGGTGCTGGGGGCGCTGCGGCGGGCCGGGCAGCTGGCGGTGCCGTCGCGGCATCTGGGCCTGGTGCCGGTGGCGGAGCGGCGGGGCGACGCGGTGGCCGCTGTCGCGGCGATGGCGGGGCAGGTACTGGCCGGGTGCGACCTGGACGGGCTGATGGCTCTGGCGCGGTCGGCGCCGCCGGTGACGGGTGAGGTCTGGGACGCGGCCGGGGCGGTGGGCGCGGTGGGCGGCTTCGGCCGGGGCGCCGCCCCGGAACCAGCTCCTCAGACGCCGGCCGGGCCGAGCAGGCCGCCGGAGGGGCCGAGCGGGAGCCGGGTGCGTGTCGCTGTCGCCTCCGGGGCCGCGTTCACCTTCTCCTACGCCGAGCACAGTGAGCTGCTCACCGCCGCCGGGGCCGAGGTGGTGCCGTTCGATCCGCTGCGGGACGAGGCGCTGCCCGAAGGGACTTCGGGGCTGGTCATCGGGGGCGGGTTCCCCGAGGTGTACGGGCCCGGTCTGTCGGCCAACGAGCCGTTGCGCAAGGCTGTCGCGGAGCTGGCGGCGTCCGGGGCTCCGGTGGCCGCCGAGTGTGCGGGGCTGCTCTATCTGGCGCGGTCGCTCGACGGGCTGCCGATGTGCGGAGTGCTGGGCGCCGAGGGGCGGATGTCCCAGCGGCTGACGCTCGGCTACCGGGAGGCCGTGGCCCTGTCCGACAGCGCGCTCGCGGCCGCCGGCACCCGGATGCGCGGGCACGAGTTCCACCGGACCGTGCTGGAGCCGGGCGCCGGGGACCGGCCGGCGTGGGGCATGCACCGGCCGGAGAAGCGCGTGGAGGGGTTCGTGCACCGGGGCGTGCACGCGAGCTACCTGCACACCCACTGGGCCTCGGCGCCCGGTACGGCCCTCCGGTTCGTCCAGAGGTGCCAGGAGGTCCCGGCGGAGCTCGCGCCGGGTGACGGCGCACGGGGCGCGGCGCGGTGAGCAGGTCAGTCCGCGATGCCCACGACCAGCCAGATGAAGCCCACTCCGGCAATCGTCCAGAGCAGGGTGGAACGGGCCGGGTGGTCGTGGTGCGCCTCGGGCAGGATCTCGGCGGCGGCGAGGTAGAGCAGCGCTCCGCCGAAGAAACCGAGATAGCAGCCGAGGAGTTCCGCCGGAAGGGTGAACAGCAGCGTCGTCGCCGCACCGACGACGGGCGCCGCCGCGTCCGCGTAGAGCATCATGAGGGCCTTGCGGCGGGCGTTCCCGTACAGGCTGGTGATCGTGTACGTGTTGAAGCCGTCCGCGAAGTCGTGGGTGATGACGGCGAGCGCGACGGCCGCGCCCATGCCGCCGCCGACCTGGAAGGCCGCGCCGAGCGCCACGCCGTCCATCAGGCTGTGGCCGACCATCGCCGCCGCCGCCGTCAGCCCGACCTGGGGCACCCGTTCCTCGCCCGCCCCGTGCGCGGCCTGGCGTACCGCGAGCAGCCGCTCCACCAGGTGGGCGACCAGGAAGCCGCCGACGAACAGCAGCAGGGCCGCCGGTACCCCGAAGACCAGGCCGCCGGCGGCCTCGATCGCCTCCGGCAGCAGGTCCAGGCCGACCACGCCGAGCATCAGTCCGCCGGCGAAGCCGAGTACGAGGTGGCGGCGGTCGGTGACGCGCTGGGCGACCCAGCCACCGGCCAGGGTCATCAGGAACGCGCCGAGCGCGACGAACACCGCCATGGGCTCTTGCTAGCCGATTGACCCCGGTGCGCGCATCTCAGGGCGCCACCATCACTCCTCCCGGAAGGACCGTTCCATGACCGAGAGCGCCTGCGGTCGCCTTCCCGGTCCGCCGACGGCCGGGCCGGAGACCGCCTCGCTGACCGTCGGCGTCGGCGCGTCCAGGGGCGCGCCGCGGGACGAGGTGGTCGGGCTGATCCGGGAGGCTCTGGCCGGAGCGGGGCTCTCGCCGCTGAGCGTCGCGGAGTTGGTGACCGTCGATGCCAGGGCCGGGGAGCCGGGGATCGTGGCCGCCGCCGCCGAGCTCGGTGTGCCGTTGCGGGCGTACGCCGCCGAGGTGCTGGCCCGCGTCGGGGTTCCGCATCCGTCCGGCGCACCGCTCGCAGCCGTCGGCACGCCCTCGGTGGCGGAGGCCGCCGCGCTCGCCGAGGGCGGTGAACTCCTCGTGCCGAAGCGGAAGTCGCGCCCGCAGGGGCGCGCGGCGATGGTCACCTGCGCCGTCGTCCGCCGGGCTCCGCGCGAGCACCCCACCGTCGCGGGGGCGGCGACGGCACTCCTGCCGCCGGTCACGCACCTCGCGCCGTCGGGTCCGGACCGTTGCGTGAAGCCCGTCGAGGGGCGCATAGTCGTTCTTCCGTACTCCCACCCTGACGACGACGGCCATTCCCCCCACCCCCACCCCACCATGGCGGTCATGCACACTCCCACTGAGAGCCCCGACGCGACCGGCGCGGGCGCCCACGATCTGCGGCATCACGGTGACGCGGAGGTACGGGGACGGGGCCGGGATCTGACCGATCTCGCCGTCAACGTACGGGCCGGTACCCCACCGGCCTGGCTGAAGGAGCGGATAGCCGCGTCGCTGGGCGCGCTCTGCGCCTATCCGGACGGGCGGCCCGCGCTCGCGGCGGTCGCCGCACGGCACGGGCTGCCGCCCGAGCGGGTCCTGTTGACCTCGGGTGCGGCGGAGGCGTTCGTGCTGATCGCACGCGCGCTGCCGGCCCGGCGGCCGGTCGTGGTCCATCCCCAGTTCACCGAGCCCGAGGCCGCCCTGCGCGCGGCCGGGCACGAGGTGGGCCGGGTGCTGCTGCGGGCCGAGGACGGCTTCCGGCTGGATCCGGCCGCCGTTCCCGATGACGCGGATCTGGTGGTGGTCGGCAATCCGACCAACCCGACGTCCGTGCTGCACCCCGCGGCCGTCCTGGAGGAGCTGGCCCGCCCGGGGCGCACGCTCGTGGTCGACGAGGCGTTCATGGACGCGGTGCCCGGTGAGCGCGAGGCGCTGTGCGCCCGTACGGACGTCCCCGGGCTCGTGGTCCTGCGCAGCCTCACCAAGACCTGGGGGCTCGCCGGGCTGCGGATCGGCTACGTCACGGCCGCGCCGGAGACCGTGCGCAGGCTGGCGGAGGCGCAGCCGTTGTGGCCGGTTTCCTCGCCCGCGCTGGCGGCGGCCGAGGCGTGCGTGGAGCCGAGCGCGCTGGCCGAGGCGGCGGCCGCCGCGGAGCGCATCGCGGTGGACCGGCGCCATCTGGTCGCCGGGCTGCGCGAGTTCACCGAGATCCGGGTGGTGGAGCCGGCCGAGGCGCCGTTCGTCCTGATCCGGCTCGAACGGGCCGCGGAGATACGGGAGCGGCTGCGGATGCTGGGCTTCGCCGCCCGGCGCGGCGACACGTTCCCGGGGCTGGGCACCGACTGGCTGCGGCTGGCCGTGCGCGACCGTACGACGACCAACCGGTTTCTGCAGGTGCTCGACCAGGCGCTCCAGGCGCTGACCGCCGTCAGCAGGTGACGGTCCCGCCCGGCAGGTATCGCGCCGAGGGACGGGGAGCGGTGCTCCGTCCGTGGAACACCGCTCCCCGCCCCGTTTTCTACGGCCCCCCGGCCGCCCCCTCGGGCCCTGACTCACTCCCCCGCATGTCAGTTCTGCGAACGACGCCTGGCCACGACCATGGCGCCCGCACCGGCCGCCAGCAGCAGGGCCGCGCCACCGGCGATGTACGGCGTGGTGGAGCTGGAGCCCGTCTCCGCGAGGTCGGCGTCGGTGGCCGCGGGTGCGTTGCCGGTTCCGGTTCCGGTCTGTGTCTTCACACCGCCGCCGGAGTCGCCACCGGAGTGACCGGAGGTGGAACCGCTGCCGCCCCCGCTGCCCGAGCTACCCCCGTTGCCCGAAGTGCCGGAGCTGCCGGAACCGTTGGTGCTGGAGCCCCCGTCGGTCGAACCTCCGTTGTCGGAACCACCGTTACCGGAACCACCGTCGGACGAACCACTGTCCGAGGAGCCGCCGTCTGACGAACCGCCCGTGGAGCCGCCCGGCTCGGGCGCCTTCGGGGTCTCGCAGGTGGCCTCGGCGAGTGTGACCTCGCCCTGCACATCGGCGACGTTGAGCTTGAGCGGGTTGACCGAGACCTTCAGCCGGAGCGCCGTGGCCGCCGCGGTGCGCGAGGTCGTGTCCGTCTTCGCCAGGTCGAGCGTCACGTCACCGACACCGGGCACCTTGATCTCGGTGGTGCCTTGGGTGGTGAGGGTGACGCGCCGGCCGAGCACCTTCACATGGCCCAGCACGTTCGCCTCGGCCACCGGCCGGTGGCCCACCTCGCAGACCGCCTTCGTGGTGATCTGCTCGACCTCGATCAGCGAGAGCAACGGCAGTCCGGGCAGGTGGAGCCGGGCCTTCGCGATGTTCGTGTAGCCCTCGGCACGGTGCTTGTCGACGGTCGCGTTCGCCGTCGCCACATCCGCGCGCAGGACCTTGACCGGCTGTCCGTGCTCCACGCCGTCGAGCCGCACGCTGAGCGCGGTCTCCTTCGCGGTGGCCGGGGCGTGCACCTCGTTGAGCGTGGTCTTGAGCGGCACATCGATCGTCTTGTTCAGGAGCGAGATGTCGAGTGCGGTGCGGAGCACTACCGCGCTCGCCTTCCCGCCGCCGGTGGTCGTGGCGGTGGTCGCGGTGGCGGCCTGGGCCGGGACGGCGACCAGCAGCGCGACGGGAGCGGCGGCGACCGCAAGGGCAGCGAGGCGGAAGGTGTTGCTGTTCAAGATGGTGGAACCCCCACAAGAGACTTGGAGCCGCCGGCGCCGTCCAATGGGGGACATCGCGGGCACCGGTGGCCTCGACTCCGTGAATCTTTACGCACAGAGGGTGAACTGGCGGATACCTGAGGTGAGTTCACCCCAAAGGGGGGTTTCCGTGCTTGTATTCGATTATTCAGGCACGTGCGTTCCTCGGGTTCACCCGTTTCACTGAGTGTGAGCGGCTCGGGGCCGGCAGTACCGGGGCGCACGCAGAAGTGGTTCAACGAACGGTCCGGGCTCCGGTAACTGCCGGTCAACACGGCGCACCCCCGGGCCGGTCCGCCCCGGGGGCCCGCCGGTCAGCCGATCACCCGTCCGTTCAGCACGACCCTGCGGGGCGCGGCCAGCACGCGCACGTCCGCCCGCGGGTCCTCGTCGTACATCACCAGGTCCGCCGGGGCCCCCTCCTCCAAGCCCGGCCGCCCGAGCCACGCGCGGGCCCCCCAGGACGCCGCGGACAGCGCCTCCAGGGCCGGGATGCCCGCCTTCACCAGTTCCGCGACCTCGTCGGCCACCAGCCCGTGGGCCAGCACCCCGCCCGCGTCGGTGCCCACGAAGACGGGGACCCCGGCGTCGTAGGCGGCGCCCACCGTGTCGTAACGCCGCTCGTGCAGCCGGCGCATATGGGCCGACCAGCGCGGGTACTTGGCGTCGCCGCCGCGCGCCAGCGAGGGGAAGGTGGCGATGTTGACCAGCGTCGGGACGATCGCGACCCCGCGCTCCGCGAAGAGCGGGACCGTCTCCTCGGTGAGCCCGGTCGCGTGCTCGACGCAGTCGATCCCGGCCTCCACGAGATCGCGCAGCGAGTCCTCCGCGAAGCAGTGCGCGGTGACCCTGGCGCCCAGCCGGTGCGCCTCCTCGATGGCGGCCCCGACCGCCTCCCGCGGCCAGCAGGCGGTCAGGTCGCCCACCTCCCGGTCGATCCAGTCCCCTACGAGCTTCACCCAGCCGTCGCCGCGACGCGCTTCCTGCGCCACGTACGCCACCAGTTCGTCCGGCTCGATCTCGTAGGCGTAGTTCCTGGTGTAGCGCCGGGTCCTGGCGATGTGCCGGCCGGCCCTGATGATCTTCGGCAGGTCCTCGCGGTCGTCGATCCACCGGGTGTCGGCGGGTGAACCCGCGTCGCGCAGGAGCAGCGCGCCGGCCTCCCGGTCGTCGACGGCCTGCTTCTCGGTGGTCGCCGTGTCGACGGCCCCGTGGTGGTCCAGCCCGACATGACAGTGGGCGTCGACCAGCCCCGGCAGCGTCCAGCCGGTGAGGACCGTCGCCCCGTCCGCGCCGGCGGGCCGCTCGTACGTGACGCGCCCGTCGACCGCCCAGAGTTCGTCCCTGACCTCTTCGGGTCCGACGAGCACCCGCCCCTTCACATGCAGCACCCTCGGCGCCTGGTGATCACTCATGGACAGCACTGTACGAGGGACCCCCCGGGGGGCCGCGAGGTGCTGGGTACGCTCGGTGCGGGCCCGGTCCGCAGGCCCGCACACCGCACCGATCCCGAAGAGAGCACCACCGTGACGCACCCTTTCCTCGACCTCAGCCCGCTCACCGCCGCGCATTTCGCGGCGATCGAGCGGCGGGTGGCCCGTCTGCTGGCCACCGAGCAGGATGTCGTCATCACGCAGGGCGAGGCCCTGCTCCCCCTCGAAGGCTGCATCCGGGGCGGCGCCCGGCCCGGGTCGACCGCGCTGAACGTGGTGACGGGTCCGTACGGGCAGACCTTCGGCAACTGGCTGCGCGACTGCGGCGCCGAGGTCGTCGACCTGGCTGTGCCCTTCCACACCGCCGTCACCGCCGAACAGGTCGCGCGGGCGCTGGACGCGAACCCGGAGATCGACTTCGTCTCGCTGGTGCACGCGGAGGCGGCGACCGGCAACACCAACCCCGTCGCGGAGATCGGTGAGGTCGTGCGCGCGCACGGGGCGCTGTTCATGCTGGACGCCGTCGCCTCGGTGGGCGCCGAGCCGCTGCTGCCGGACGCGTGGGGCGTCGACCTGTGCGTGATCGGCGCGCAGAAGGCGATGGGCGGCCCGGCCGGGGTGTCCGCGGTGTCGGTGAGCGCCCGAGCCTGGGAGCGGCTGGCGGCCAATCCGCAGGCCCCGCGCCGCTCCTACCTCTCGCTGCTGGACTGGAAGGAGCGCTGGATCGACGGCGGGCGCAAGGCGCTGCCGCACGCTCCGGCCCAGCTGGAGATGCTGGCCCTGGAGGCCTGTACGGAGCGGATCGAGGCGGAGGGCCTGGACGCCGTCATGGCCCGGCACGCCGCCGCGGCCGCCGCCACCCGGGCCGGCGCGCTCGCGCTGGGCGGCGGGCTGGCCCCGTACGTGCACGAGGCGAAGGACGCCGCACCGGTGGCGACCACGCTGCGCGCTCCGGAGGGTGTGGACGCCGCGGGCCTGGTGGCTCGGGCGCTGGCCGAGGACCCCTCGCTGCCGCTGATCGCGGGCGGCGGGGCACTGGCCGGGGAGATGATCCGGGTCAATCACTACGGGGTGGACGCGACGCGGGGCGCGGCGCTCTCCTCGCTCGCCGCTCTGGGGGCGGCGCTGGCCGACACGGGCCGGCAGGTCAATTTCGAAGCTGCCCGCAAGGCGGTTTCGGAAACCTGGCCCAGCGAATAAATCGTGCACAATTCAAGAATGCGGGGAGCTGTTTCATCGAGAACAGCCCCCCGCATTCTTCTGCCCGCTTCCTCGAAGACTAAACGCACCAGTTTTCACGAGGGCCTGTCACCCATTTCGGTTGCGTCTCCATAGAGTTATCACGTTGTGACCGACTCCACATCGAGTTCGTTTTGCCCGATAAATCCGGGTCAATTCGGGAGCAATCGCCACCAGTTCGCGCTGGAGCGCGCACCCGCGTGATAGCACAGAAGGCGTCTTCACCCAACCCCTTTCCTCGATGCGATTTCGGGATTTGCTGGGTAAATTCAAATCCATGACCGCCGCACCAGCAGATTTTGCACGTGCCCGAAGCGAATTCATCACCATCGACACCCCGCGAGTGGAGGACGGAGCCGCGATTTGGCGCATAGCCCGCGACTCCAAGGTCCTGGACCTCAACTCCTCGTACAGCTACCTGCTGTGGTGCCGTGACTTCGCGGCGACCTCCGTGGTCGCCCGCGACGAGACCGGCAGCCCGGTCGCCTTCGTGACGGGGTACATCAGGCCAGACCGTCCCGAGACGCTCGTCGTCTGGCAGGTGGCCGTCGACCACGGCCACCGTGGCACCGGCCTGGCAGCGAAGCTGCTGGACGACCTGACCTCACGGGTCGCCGCAGGCCAGGGCCTGGCCTCGGTCGAGACGACGATCACACCGGACAACACCGCGTCGGACCGGCTGTTCACGTCCTACGCCCAGCGTCACGACGTGGCGCTGGAGCGCGAGGTGCTCTTCGACGGCGGCCTCTTCCCGGAGGGCACTCATCTGCCGGAAGTGCTCTACCGCATCGGCCCGTTCCACGCCTGAGCGCGCACTTCCGCAGGCGGGCCCCGGTGCCCGCCGCGATCCCCTTCACCGCCGCACGTCACACCCCCCTCACGCAGGAGACCAGCTGTGACCATCACCCCGCCCGCCCTGAGTGTCTTCGAGTCCCTCGAGTCCGAGGTACGTAGCTACTGCCGAGGCTGGCCCGCCGTGTTCGACCGCGCGCAGGGCGCCCGCCTGACGGACGAGGACGGCCACTCGTACCTCGACTTCTTCGCCGGAGCCGGATCGCTCAACTACGGCCACAACAACCCGGTGCTGAAACGCGCGCTGATCGACTACATCGAGCGCGACGGCATCACCCACGGCCTCGACATGGCGACCACCGCCAAGCGGGCCTTCCTGGAGACCTTCCAGAACGTCATCCTGCGGCCGCGCGACCTGCCGTACAAGGTGATGTTCCCCGGCCCGACGGGCACCAACGCCGTCGAGTCGGCGCTGAAGCTCGCCCGCAAGGTCAAGGGCCGCGAGTCCGTGGTGTCGTTCACCAACGCCTTCCACGGCATGTCGCTGGGCTCGCTGGCCGTCACCGGCAACGCCTTCAAGCGGGCCGGCGCCGGCATCCCGCTGGTGCACGGCACCCCGATGCCGTTCGACAACTACTTCGACGGCCAGGTCCCCGACTTCCTCTGGTTCGAGCGCCTCCTGGAGGACCAGGGCTCCGGCCTCAACAAGCCCGCCGCCGTGATCGTGGAGACGGTCCAGGGCGAGGGCGGCATCAACGTCGCCCGCGCCGAATGGCTCCGCGCGCTCCAGGAGCTGTGCCACCGCCAGGACATGCTCCTGATCGTCGACGACATCCAGATGGGCTGCGGCCGTACCGGCGAATTCTTCTCCTTCGAGGAGGCCGGCATCGTCCCGGACATCGTCACGCTGTCGAAGTCGATCAGCGGGTACGGCATGCCCATGTCGCTCTGCCTCTTCAAGGGCGAGCTGGACATCTGGGAGCCGGGCGAGCACAACGGCACCTTCCGCGGCAACAACCCGGCCTTCGTCACCGCCGCCGCCGCGCTCGACGCCTACTGGGCCGACGGCCACATGGCGAAGCAGACCCGGGCCCGGGGCGAGCAGGTCGAGCAGACCCTGCTGGCCATCTGCGGCGAGCACGACAGCGCGCAGTTCCGGGGCCGAGGACTGGTGTGGGGCATGGAGTTCGACGACCCGGCGCGTGCGTCGGCCGTGTGCGCCCGCGCCTTCGAGCTGGGGCTGCTGCTGGAGACATCCGGCCCGCAGAGCGAGGTCGTCAAGCTGCTCCCGCCGCTGACCATCACCCCCGAGGAGCTGGACGAGGGCCTGCGCACGCTGGCCCGCTGCGTCCGCGAGACCGCCTGAGAGGCGGCCGGGTGCCCGGTCTCCGAGGTCACCCGGCCGCCTCCGGCCCGGGGCCGCTCCAGGGCGGCCCCGATGAGATACACCGTAGAGAGAAAGGCACCGACCCACCGTGATTGTCCGATCGTTCAGTGACGTCGAGAACACCGACCGGCATGTGAAGTCCGCCTCCGGCACCTGGGAGAGCAAGCGCATCGTGCTCGCCAAGGAGAAGGTGGGCTTCTCGCTCCACGAGACCGTGCTGTACGCGGGCACGGAGACGTCGATGTGGTACGCCAACCACATCGAGGCCGTGCTCTGCACGGAGGGCGAGGCAGAGCTCACCAACGACGAGACCGGTGAGAAGCACTGGATCGCCCCGGGCACGATGTACCTGTTGAACGGACACGAGCACCACACCCTGCGTCCCAAGACGGACTTCCGGTGCGTGTGCGTCTTCAACCCTCCCGTCACCGGACGGGAGGACCACGACGAGAACGGTGTCTACCCACTGCTGACCGAGGAGGGCTGAACCATCATGACCACCGATGTACGCGCCGACCTGTACCCATCGCGCGGCGCCGCCGAGATGACCACTCCCCGCCAGGACCCGGTCATCTGGTCCGCGCCGGGCGCACCGGGGCCGGTCGCCGCGAAGGACCTCCAGGGGTTCGAGCGCGACGGCTTCCTCACCGTCGGCCAGCTGATCGAGCCGGACGAAGTGGCCGGCTACCACGCCGAGCTGGAGCGGCTGATCGCCGATCCGGCGGTCCGGGCCGACGAACGCTCGATCATCGAGCCGACGTCGCAGGACGTCCGGTCGGTCTTCGAGGTCCACCGGCTCAGCGAGGTGTTCGCCCGGCTGGTCAGCGACGAGCGCGTGGTGGGCCGGGCCCGGCAGATCCTCGGCTCGGACGTGTACGTCCACCAGTCCCGGATCAACGTGAAGCCGGGCTTCGGTGCCTCCGGGTTCTACTGGCACTCGGACTTCGAGACCTGGCATGCCGAGGACGGTCTGCCGAACATGCGGGCGGTGTCCGTCTCGATCGCGCTGACCGAGAACTACGACACCAACGGCGGGCTGATGATCATGCCCGGCTCGCACAAGTCGTTCCTCGGGTGTGCGGGTGAGACACCGAAGGACAACTACAAGAAGTCGCTGCAGATGCAGGACGCGGGCACCCCGTCCGACGAGGCGCTGACGAAGATGGCCGACCGGCACGGCATCAAGCTCTTCACGGGGCAGGCCGGTTCGGCGACCTGGTTCGACTGCAACGCCATGCACGGCTCGGGCGACAACATCACCCCGTACCCGCGCAGCAACGTCTTCATCGTGTTCAACAGCGTGGAGAACGAGGCCGAGGAGCCCTTCGCGGCTCCGATCCGCCGCCCGGAGTTCATCGGGGCGCGGGACTTCATGCCGGTGAAGTAGGCCGGTGGGGGGGGGGGGGGGGGGGGGGGGGGGGGGGGGGGGGCCCCCCCCCCCCCCCCCCCCCCCCCCCCTACCCCCACCGGACGCGCCGGACAGCTCTCAGGAACGCGTGTTCGCTTGCTCAAGAAGGCCCTGAAGCGTGCCGGACGGAGCGGTGCGGCTGCGGCCGCGCGACCTGATCCCCGACGCGACCGACGAGGCGTGGGCCGCCCGGCCCGAGTACCTGGACGAGTCCGGCAGCCTGGTGGCGAGTATCGGTGGCCTGCTGGTGGAGAAGGGCGACCGCGCACTGCTGATCGACGTGGTGTTCGGCCGCGTCCGGCCGCGCGGCGACACCTTCGCCCGGCACCCCCTGGGCGCCTGACCGCGAGGAGGCGCCGCGGCGGATCCGCCCCGCCCGGGGAGAGTCGGACCCCGTCCGACCTGCCGGGCCTCCGGGTATCTCGCTGGACCCGACCGGTGACCTCGGGCGACAGTGTGGCCCATGACTTCACACGTACACCACGTCACCGTCGACTGCGCCGACGCCTACGAGCTCGCCACCTTCTGGGCCCAGGCGCTGGGCTCCTCCCTCTCCGACGAGGACTTCCCCGGTGACCCCGAGGCCCTCGTCGAGACCCCCGGCACCGCGCTGCTTTTCGTCACCGTGCCCGAACCCAAGAGCACCAAGAACCGCGTGCACTTCGACGTCCAGCCGGACGACCGCACCCGGGACGAGGAGGTCGAGCGGCTGCTCGCCCTCGGCGCCACCCTCGTCGGCGATCACCGCAAGCCGAACGGGCGTGGCTGGGCGACCCTGGCCGATCCGGAGGGCAACGAGTTCTGCGTGGAGTGCAGTGCGCGCGAGCGGGCGGAGCTGACCGGGACGAGGCTCCCGGTCACCGCGGCCGACGTGACCTCGTCGGTCCGGCTCGCGGTCGCCGCGCTCAAGGAGGCCCCGGCGGACAACTGGCACTCCCCGGCCGGGACGCTGAGCTGGACCTGCTGGGAGACCGTGGAGCACCTGAGCGACGACCTCTTCGCGTACGCGGCCCAACTGGGTCCGCAGTCGCCGCCGTTGGACGGGGAGGTGCCGTTCCACTGGAGCCCGCGCCGCGAGGGCGGACCGTCCAACGCGATCTTCGCCGATCCGGCGGCCGGCACGGCCGGTCTGCTGCAGGTCCTGGAGGCGAGCGGGGCGATGCTCGCGGCGATGGTCGCCGCGACCGCGCCGGACGTCCGCTCGTACCACGGCTTCGGGATCTCCGACGCGGAGGGATTCGCCGCGATGGGCATCGTGGAGACCCTGGTGCACACCCATGACCTGGCCGAGGGCCTGGGCCTCGACTGGACGCCCCCCGCGGAGCTGTGCGACCGGGTGCTGGCCCGGCTCTTCCCCGACGCCCCGGACGACAGCGACCGGTGGACCGTACTGCTGTGGTCCACCGGCCGCGCCGAACTGCCGGGCCGTGCACGGGTGTCGTCGTGGAAGTGGCACGGAGCCCCGCCGGCGGACGCCCCGCAGTCGTAGCCGGCGGGCGGAGCACGGGGGTCAGACGGTCAGTACGTCCAGCGCGCGGTCCACGTCGGCCGCCGTGTTGTACAGGTGGAAGGCGGCGCGCAGGTTGCCGGCCCGGTTGGAGACCATCACCCCGGCCCGCATCAGTTCCGCCGCACGGTCCCCGAGTCCGGGCACCGCGACCACGGCCGAGTCCCCCGGCACCGGCTCGTGTCCCGCCCCGGCCAGACCGGCCCGGAAGCGGGCCGCCAGGCCGGTGGCGTGATCGTGGACGGCGTCGATGCCGATCTCGTTCAGCAGCGCGAGGGAGTGATCGGCCCCGTGGTACGAGAGGAATGCGGGCGGCTCGTCGTAGCGGCGGGCGTCGGGGGCGAGCTGGGCGACCGGCCCGTAGGTGCTGCCCCACCGGTCCTCGGCGCTGACCCAGCCCGCGAAGACCGCCGGGAGTGACTCCTGGGCCTCCTCGGTGACGGTGAGGAACGACGCGCCGCGCGGGCAGAGCAGGAACTTGTAGCCGCCCGCGACCGTGTAGTCGTACGCCCCGGCGTCCAGCGGCAGCCAGCCGGCGGACTGGGTGGCGTCCAGGAGCGTACGGGCGCCGTGGGCGGCGGCCGCTGCCCGCACCGCGTCCAGGTCCGCGGTGCGGCCGTCGGCGGACTGCACGGCGGAGAAGGCCACGAGCGCGGTCTCCGGACGCACCGCTTCGGCCAGCCCCGCCAGCGGGACGTACCGCATCCGGAGGTCGCCGCGGACCGCGAACGGACTGACGACAGAGCTGAACTCCCCCTCGGGCGCAAGCACTTCGGCCCCCGCCGGGAGCGAGCAGGCGATCAGCCCGACGTGGACGGAGACCGAGCTGCCGACCGCGACCCGGCCGGCCCCGACACCGGCGATCCGCGCGAAGCCCTCCCGCGCGGCGTCGGCGGCCTCGAAGTCCCCGGCACTGTCCCGGCGGCCGGTGGCGTTCTCCTCGGCCAGGGCTTTCACAGCGGCCACGGTCCGACGTGGCAGCAGGCCGCAGCTGGAGGTGTTGAGGTAGGCGGTCTCCGGCGCGAACTCGGCGTCGACCGCACGGCTGAGCGAAGAGATCATCATGCGCCCAGCCTGGAGGCCCCCCAACCCATAGTCAATCACCAATAGTTAAGGGGTATCCCCAAGCGATGCTTATGCGTGTAGGTGGCCGGCGGTCAGCCCTTGCCGCCCGCCGCCGAAACCTCGCACGCGCCGTCGGCGTCACAGGCCGCGGCGTCCCCGCCGATCGCGGTCAGCGGGCGGTCCTGCCACGCCTGCTCCAGGGCCTGGGCGAAGACCTCGGCGGGCTGGCCGCCGGAGATCCCGTACCGCCGGTCCAGCACGAAGAACGGCACCCCGTTGGCGCCCAGCTCGGACGCCTCCCGCTCGTCGGCCCGCACCTCGTCCGCGTAGGCCTGCGGGTCGGCGAGCACGGCACGCGCCTCGTCGGCGTCCAGTCCGGCCTCCACGGCGAGCTCCACCAGCACCCCGCCGTCGAAGACGGACCGCTCCTCGGCGAAGTTCGCCCGGTATGCGAGGTCCAGCAGCTCGTTCTGACGGCCGCGGGCCTTGGCCAGGTGCAGCAGCCGGTGGATGTCGAAGGTGCTGCCGTGGTCGCGCCCCTCGCTGCGGTAGCCGAGCCCCTCGGAGTGCGCGTTGGCGGCGACGTTCGCCTCCATGGACCGCGCCTCCTCGGGGCTGCGCCCGTACTTCCGCGCCAGCATGTCGAGAACCTGCACGGTGTCGCCCTTGGCCCGCCCCGGGTCGAGCTCGAAGGAGCGGTGCACCACCTCGACCTCGTCACGGTGGGCGAACCCGGCCAGGCCCTTCTCGAAACGGGCCTTGCCGATGTAGCACCACGGACAAGCGATGTCGCTCCAGATCTCGACGCGCATGACTCTTCTACTCTCCAGGCTCTCGGGGGGCCGCTTCACGCGGCACGGAGGCTCCCTCCGCACCCTGGGAGAACGCGCGTCCGGGGCCGGGTCATTCCCGGGCCTCCGTGCAGAACGACTGCGCGCGTGTCGTGGACGAACGCCTCCGGGCGGGGGCCTCCGCGACCCCCGCCCGTTGCCAGGCCGCCACGCACGCCTCGTGCAGCGAGCTCGGCTCCGGTGGAGAGTGACGAGGGCGTGCTACGGGACAGCCCTCAGTTGCCCGGGTGGTCGACGACGTTGCCGTTGGCACAGCTGTCCGCGTGGTCACTCACATAGTCGCCCATGACCGGAACAACGGCGACCTCCTGCATACAAACGGCGGCGGCCGTGAAATTCCAGTTGTTGGCTGCGTTGACGCCGCTGCCAAAGTTGGTGTCGTTGTCGGCGTGAGCAGGGGCGGCGAGAGCGATGCCGGTGAGAACGAGAGCGGTGGCCGCAATGATCTTCTTCATGATCAATGAAACGACGAAAGCGGACATCAGGCACGGTGAACCCACTCGGATGCCGGGATCAAGCAGGAGGGCCACAGTGCGCTGCATCGACTGCACCGAGCCGGCGACGCACCGCGGACTCCGCGAGGAACACCACCAGGACTTCGGCAAGCCGGCTCCGGTCCGTGCTCGGCGTGCCCGCCGTGCGGTGCTCGTCCGGGTGTTCTCGGGGGCCGCTCGGCTCCGTGTTCCGGCCGGCGCCCGTGGTGGTGCCCGGTGCGGCCTGCTCGTCCTCGCCGGCTCGGTTGATGTGGACCCCGTGCGGCCCCTTGCCCGTGCCGGCGAGGACACGGACGGCAACGTTCAGCCTCTGTGCCACGACTGCCACGGGATCAAGACCCGTATCGAGTTCGGGCCCCTCAGCGCGTGGTAAGCCACGCTGTGAATGCCGACCCACCGCACGTCCCCAGAACCGCCAAGAGGCGTACGGGGATGCGCTGAATCGTCAAGTGGAGTCCGCCGCAGCGGAGTTCGAACGCCGGCCGTTGAGTTTCCGTCTTTCCAGGCATGCGGCCATTGAGCCCTGTGCGAGGGGTGCCGTAGCAAGGCCAAACCCCGCTCTTCCTTGTCACTTCGCTGTTGTATCGTTCGCGTCCAACTGACGCGATACCCCGATCCGGAGATGGCCCCCATGCCCCATTCAAGGACAACGAGGAATCCAGCCTGACTGGAGCTTCCTTCTATGCTGTGAACGAGGCGTACCCGCAGATAGCTGCGGTTGCGGCCGAAACCACACGGTTCACGGGGACGACTTCGGCCTGTGGGGGTGGGAGGACCAAGGCAACGCCATGCGGCGGACCGAGGACGAATGGCTGTCCATCACCCGGTGCGTCCGGCACGCGGCCAACAAGCTCGGGCCGGACTTCCGGCTGTGCCTCTGGTGAATCCCGGTCATTCCCGCCCGCTCAGGCGCGCACCGCGGCCGGCACCGCCAGGCGCAGCACCAGATGGTCGCTCGTGCGGGGGTGCTTCGGGTCGGGGGCCCAGCCACGCGCCATGTAGAACGACTGGGCCCGGGTGTTGTGGACGAAGACCTCCAGCAGGGCCTCCGCCACCCCGTCGCGCTGCCAGGCGGCCACACACGCCTCGTGCAGCTCGGTGCCGACGCCCTGGCGCCAGCGGTCCGGTGCCACGTGGAGCTGGGTCAGGTGCATGCGGCCGTCGCGCACGGCGTGGGCCGCGATGCCGGCGAGGACACCGTCGCGCTCCGCACAGAGCACCGTGGCGTCGTCCCGGTCGACGGCGCGCGCCCAGCCGCCGCGGCTGCGGCCGACCTCCCCGGCGCCCAGGTACTCCTCCTCCGGGAGGTGGCCGCGGTAGTAGGTGGCACGCGCTTCGGTGTGCAGGCGGACGATCGCGTCGAGATCGGCGGGCGTGGCTGTTCGGATCATGCTGAAGGGGACGCGCCGGACCGGCGGCGGGTTGCGGCCGGTCCGGCAGCGGGCCGTACCCCCACCAGTGCGGGGGCACGGCCTGATCCAAACGAGAGGCCCTGGATCTTTCCGGCGCCCGCTCCGCCGGTCACCGAGGAGACGACGGACGAGGCGGGTTCGGCGGTGTACGAGTACGGCGCCTGGGTCAACGTACCGACCTGCGAGATCTCGGTGGCCGCGCCGCCGAGGTCGTTGCCGCGTTCCACGACGTAGCCGTCCTCGTCGCTGTCCCGGATGGTGGTGATGGCGACTTCGGTGCTGCGGAAGACGTTGTTCTCCACCAGCATCTGCGCGCCCATCCGGGAGTGCACGGCCGTCGAGGCGCCCACGACGTAGTTGTCGTAGAAGTGGCCGGTGCCGAACCGGAGGCTGGGGATACGGGAGTTGACGTTGTTGAAGTAGTTGTGGTGGTAGGTCACATGGAGGTGCCCGGTGTCCTCGCTCGCGTTGCTGTCGCTGTGGCCGACCAGACTGCCCTTGTAGTGGTCCTTGAAGGTGTTCCAGGAGACGGTGACCTGGTCGGACGCGTGGGTGATGTCGAGCAGACCGTCGTAGTAGTCCTTGTCGTGGTCGCGGTCTGCGGAGAACGTGTTGTGGTCGATCCACACCTTTGTGGACTTCTGGACGGTGATCCCGTCCGCGGGGGCGACCGGCTTGCTGATGTTGAGGTTGCGGATCACGATGTTCGTCGAGTTCTTCAGCCGCAGCCCGCCACCGGTGAAGCCGGAGGACGAACCGACGCCCAGGACCGTGGTGTTGGACCCGACGTCGACCTGGCCGCTCAGCGAGATGATCCCGCTGACCTTGACGGTCTTGGCGGCGGTGCCGGTGACGGCCGTCTTGAACGCGTCGAGGCTGGTGACGGTCACGGCGGCGGAGCTGCCGCCGCCGGTCGTGCCGGCCCCGTAGCCCACGGGGGAGGTTTCGGCGGCCCCGGCGGAGCCCGGGAGCAGGGCGACGGCGACGACGGCGACTGTTCCGGCGGCGAGGGCCGTGAGGCCTCGGCTGCCGGTGCGGAGGTGGGTGCGCATGATGTCCCTTCGGTACGACGACGTGCGGGGAGGGTGCTGTGCCGAGCGGCTCGTACGCGGCGCGGTGCGTTCGCTTGGCGGCCGCTGTCTCCCTGTAGTCGTCGCCGGAGGGCGGGGGGGTTGCCGGGTCGAGGAGGAATTCCCTTACACCTGGAGGACGTTGACATCCTCCACTGCTCAGACCTCGCGCGGCGGGCTAACCGCAGGAGGCGGGGCGCCGCTCTTCAGCAGGGACGATGCGGAGCCTGGCCATGGGCATCTTGAGGGCCTGAGAGTTGTCCGCGTCCCAGAGCACGACGGTATCGGCGGCGTCACCCACCTTCAGGTACGGACGGACGGGAACGAACTCACCTCCATCGACGGGAATCGTCTCCGGCTTGCCGATCGGGTGCGCGCAGACCCATTCGGGGGCGATGCCAAAGTAGGCACGCGGGGTGCGGCCGTGCTTCGCGTCGGCCACTGCCGCCGTCCCGGCCCGGGCCGCGGAGAGGACCCCGAGCGTCCCCACCCCCGAGACCAGAAGAACGGTGCTGAGCACAAGGAACAGCATGTTCGCGAGCCAGCGGTCCTTCACGTACAGATGCAGGTGCTTCATGTACCCGAGAAACGCGAGAGCGACGAGCCACAGGCTCATACACATCGCGAGCTTGAGGGACGCAAGGAGCTGGTAGACCTCCGGAATCTCGATGTCTTCCCGGTTCAGCCGGAAGGCGTCGAGATAGAACGGATGCAGCCCAAGGCCCAGGGGCGAGAGGAATCCAAGGAAGATCGGCAGCAGGGCGGGCAGCAGCCATGGCGCTGTGCGCTGCCAACTCCACTGCCGAACGAGCAGCCGGACTCCGTTGAGCACCGCAACGGCCCCGAGCGTGAGGATCGCTATGCGTGCGCCGTAGCCCGCCGCAGGCTCAGTCCTCACTATGAAGGCACCCATGGCGACCCCGGCGCCTCCGATCACAACAGCGGTCACGAAGCGAAACAGGCATCTCATCTCCGGCGCCACACGCCGGAGCACCACGGACAGCGTCCAGACGACGACGCATACCAGCAGGGCGCGCATCCACCAGCCGAATCCGGCGACGCGTGAACCGGCCAGTTGAGTGCCGAGAACCAGCTCAAGCGCTGCAAGGGAATAGACCCGCGGCAGCAGCTTCGCGGACTCACGGCTCGTGCCAAGGGTGACCCGCACTTCAGCGTCCACTCCGAGCGGCCGCCGGACGGCGGCTCCACCGGCCCGCGGTCTCGCACCGGGAAGGGGGCGATCGGCGAGGAGCCGGGCCGCCTGGACCGATACGGCGGTGATATGCCGCCCGGTGTCCCGGCTGCCCAGCTTCTCGGCCGCCCAGACACGCCACCTTTCCGACCGCCGCTGCCACCCGGACGCCGAAGACGGGTCCGGGCGGACTTCCGGCCGCTCGTAGGCGAACCAGTACGGCCGGTCGATCGGGTCCCGGACCACCCGGTCGACCACCTCTACGTTGAGGTCCAGTTGCAGTTCGTCGGAGATGACCTCGATCCGCTCACGGGCACCCCTGACCGCGTTGAAGGCGCTTCCGGGGAAACGCGCCTCGACCGTGTACTTGACGCCTCGCTCGGTGACGGCGCTCGCCGCACCACCGTGCTTCGCCAGCACCGGCCAGCCACGGTCTGCCAGCGCACCCTCGAACATCTCGAACTCGGTCTGCGTGCCGCGCAGCTCGACGAGCGCGACGGCTCGCTGGTCGAACCTGGACGCCTTCGGCACGGATCTCTGCCCCTCTGTCTCCTCCGGTGTCTTCCTACGCGCACCGATACCCCGCCCTCCGTGTCGGCGGGTTCTATCGATCCCCGCAACACCCTGGAGTTCAGGGAGTTGCGGGGATCGTGGATTTCGCGGTGTTGAAGGCGCGGTTCTTCGAGGCG
>NZ_JBICXG010000037.1:0-66065 GCF_043200175.1 Streptomyces sp. NPDC048462 | reverse complement strand
ACGCCTCGAAGAACCGCGCCTTCAACACCGCGAAATCCACGATCCCCGCAACTCCCTGAACTCCAGGGTGTTGCGGGGATCGATAGAACCCGCCGGTGGGGCGCGGGGCCCCGCCGCCCGGCCGGGTCTCAGACCTCCAGCTCCGCCTCGATCTTCTTCAGCTGATGGCGGGCCATGGCCAGGTTGGCGCGGGCGGCGTCCAGCACCAGGTAGAGGAACAGGCCGTTGTTGCCGCGGGTCCTGAGCAGCCGGATCAGGTGGTACTGGGTGCCCAGGGTGATCAGGATGTCCTCGATCTCGTCCTGGATGCCCAGGTGTTCCATGGTGCGCAGCTTGGCCCGTACGACGTCGGTGTTGCCCGCAGCCGCGACCTCCAGGTTGAATTCCTTGCCGCCGCCGAGGGTGCCCAGCGCCATGCCGCTCGTGTAGTCGACGAGGGCGACACCGGTGGTGCCCTCGATGGACGTCATCGCTTCCTTCAGTGACGCTTCGGTGTTCGCCATGAGTGCTTGTTTCCTTTCCCTGACCGGCCGCGACGGCCGGTTCTGTTTCCTGGGTGCGAGAGCTGGGGGGGGGTGGGTCATGTCGTGCGGTGGGGCAGCGGACCGGGCTGCTGCGGGGGGCGCGGCGCGGGTGAGCGCGCGCCGGGAGGGGGCTGCTGAGGGGTGCGTTCCAGCGCGTCGTCGACGAGGCGGCCGATCCTGGCGCCGGCCCGGCGGCCCTCCAGATGGAGCCTGCCGACGTTGATCCGGTCCTCGGCCAGCAGGGTCAGGACGGCCGACGACCCCGCGGCGTACGCCGCGATGTAGCCCGTCTCGCCCCGGACGAGGAGTTCCCGGAAGCCGCCCCGGCCGGTCGCCTCCGTCATCCGGATCGAGACGCCGAGCGCGGCCGCGGTCAGTGCGGCGACGCCCTCGGCCTCCACCCCCGGGGTGTCATGGGCGAGAAGCAGACCGTCGGTGCTGGCCGCGAGGGCGCCGGCGAGAAGCGGCACCCGCGCCCGCAGCCGCTGGAGTTCGGCCAGGACGTCACGCACTTCGGCCTCGGGCACCATCAGCTGTCTCCTCCCGGCACGCTGTCTGAGCGCGCGTATCACAGGGCCTCCAATGCGTCTCGGAGCCGGCGCAACAGGGCGATGTCCGGGTCGGCCGTGACCTCGGGCAGCTCGATCCGGGGGCTCGCGGAGGCGGCCGGACCCATCGGCTGCGGGCCGGCCGCCTCCACCAGCCCGGAGGCGGCCAGCCGGCGCAGGTCCACCAGCGTGTGGAACGCCGACCGGCCCAGCTCCTGGGCGATGTCCGTCGCGGTGCGCACCCCGTCCACCTGCTCCAGCACCCGCTGCTGGCGCGGCGGCACGGGGGCGTCGACCGGGAGGCCGGTCCGTACCAGCGGGGCGCTGTCGCCCGCCGCCTCGGGCCAGATCCGGTCCAGCAGCTCCCGGCGCCGGAGCGTCTCGCGCTGCACGGCGTGCACGGGCACCGGACGGACCGGGCCGATCCAGTGGGCGACCCCGTAACGGAAGCGGGCCGGGGTCCGGGTCGGGGCGAGGGCGAAGAACGCCGCGTCGTACAGCGCCCCCAGATGGCACAGCTCCAGCGCGCCGCCCGCCACCCGGCCGCTGTCCACGAGGTAGCGGCCCACCCGCCGGTGGGCGCCCGCCTGGGCGACCGCGTCCCACCAGCCGTCGCGGTGCAGCGCGCCGCCCCGGGTGAGCAGGACATCGATCCCGGGTGTGGCCGGGCTCTCGGCGTGCACCACCTCGCCGTCCGCGAGGTAGAGGGTGCCCCGGTCGCGCATCAGGGCGCCGGTGGCCCGTTCGGCCGCGAGGCGCTGAAGCATCGGCGAGAGCGCGGCGGCGGGGGAGGGGGCGGGCGCGGGGGCGGTCGTCATGCCAGGACCAGCCGCTCGGCCATCTCACCCAGCCGTATCCGGGCCAGGGCGAGATTCCCCTCGGCCCGGTCGAGCCACAGGTGGAGGAAGACGCTGCTGTCGAAGTCCGTCTCGACGAACCGGAGGATGTGGTACCCGGCCCGGGTGGTGACGATGACGTCCTCGACCGGCGACTCGGTACTCGTAACTCCCGTGTCGTCGGCCTTGGCCGGCGGCCGAGGTGCGCCGGAGGCGAAGGCGGGCTGCTCGGCCGCCATCCGGGCCACCTCGGCCGTTTCGGCGGCGGTGGCCTCGTGATCGCCGTTGGGCGATTCACCGATGGTGCCGAGGGCGAGGCCGCTGGTCCAGTCGACCACGGCGGCACCACGGGCACCGGGCAGTCTCATCACATCGAGCAGGCACTCGTCGATTCCGGGCACGCGGACTCCCTTCCGACGCTGCGTGCGGCTGTGACCCAGAGGTTACGCAACGTGCTCAGACCTGGTGGAGGTTCTGGCATTTTCCACAGGTACATGCAGGTGGCCGGCGGAAAATGCCCCGCCGCACACCGGACGGAGCCCTTCCGGATGCCGGATTCAGGTCCTCCGGGTGCCGGGTCCGGGTCCTCCGGGCGCGGGGAGGCGGGGCCCGTGAAGACCGGCCGCGTCCCGCTGTTGACTGGAGCTATTCAGCCGATCAATATGTGAATAGAAAATTCACAGTCGCGAGGAGGCATTGCCATGTCAGGACCCCGCCCCGTACGGGCACCGCGCGGTACCGAGCTGAGCGCCCTGGGATGGCAGCAGGAAGCCGCGCTGCGGATGCTGCAGAACAACCTGGACCCCGAGGTCGCCGAGCACCCCGACAAGCTCGTCGTCTACGGCGGCACGGGCAAGGCGGCCCGCGACTGGCGCTCGTTCGACGCGATGGTGCGCACGCTGCGGACGCTCAAGCAGGACGAGACGATGCTCGTGCAGTCCGGGCGGCCGGTCGGCGTCATGCAGACCCATGAGTGGGCCCCGCGCGTGCTCATCGCCAACTCCAACCTGGTGGGCGACTGGGCGAACTGGGAGGAGTTCCGCCGCCTGGAGGCGCTCGGGCTCACCATGTACGGCCAGATGACCGCCGGATCGTGGATCTACATCGGCACCCAGGGCATCCTCCAGGGCACCTACGAGACCTTCGCCGCGGTCGCCGCCAAGAAGTTCGGCGGCACGCTGGCCGGGACGATCACGCTGACCGCCGGACTCGGCGGCATGGGCGGCGCCCAGCCGCTCGCCGTCACGATGAACGACGGCGTCGCGATCTGTATCGACGTGGACCCGCGCGCCATCGAGCGCCGCATCGAGCACCGCTTCCTGGACGTGAAGGCCGACAACCTGGAGCACGCCCTGCAGCTCGCCGTCGAGGCGCGGGACGCCCGCAAGCCGCTCTCCATCGGCCTGCTCGGCAACGCCGCGGAGCTGCTGCCCCGGATGCTCGCCGAGGGCGCGCCGGTCGACATCGTCACCGACCAGACCAGCGCGCACGACCCCCTCGCCTACCTGCCGGCCGGGGTCGACCTCGACGACATGGCCGACTACGCCGCCGAGAAGCCCGCCGACTTCACCCTGCGCGCCCGTGAGTCGATGGCGAAGCACGTCGAGGCGATGGTCGGCTTCATGGACGCGGGCGCCGAGGTCTTCGACTACGGCAACTCGATCCGCGGCGAGGCCCAGCTCGCGGGCTACGGGCGGGCCTTCGACTTCCCGGGCTTCGTGCCCGCGTACATCCGGCCGCTCTTCTGCGAGGGCAAGGGGCCGTTCCGCTGGGCGGCCCTGTCCGGCGAGGCGTCCGACATCCGCAAGACCGACAAGGCGCTGCTCGAACTCTTCCCGGAGAATGAGTCGCTGCACCGCTGGATCAAGATGGCCGGCGAGCGCGTCCAGTTCCAGGGGCTGCCCGCCCGCATCTGCTGGCTCGGATACGGCGAGCGGGACCGGGCCGGCGAGCGGTTCAACGACATGGTGGCCAGCGGTGAGCTGGCCGCGCCGCTGGCCATCGGCCGCGACCACCTGGACTGCGGCTCGGTGGCCTCCCCGTACCGGGAGACCGAGGCGATGCTCGACGGCTCCGACGCGATCGCGGACTGGCCGCTGCTGAACGCGATGGTGAACGTGGCGTCCGGCGCATCCTGGGTCTCCATCCACCACGGCGGCGGCGTGGGCATGGGGCGCTCCATCCACGCGGGCCAGGTGTCGGTGGCCGACGGTACGAAGCTGGCCGGCGAGAAGATCCGGCGGGTGCTGACGAACGACCCGGGCATGGGCGTCATCCGGCACGTGGACGCGGGGTACGACATCGCGGATTCGGTCGCCTCGGACAAGGGCGTGCGGGTGCCGATGCGGGAGGGCGAGGCGTGAGCGCCACGGGCGGATCGCGGCCCACCCCGTCCTTCCAGGAACTGTGGCGGGAGCTCGCTCCGATCGGACGGCACCCGGACAGCGGCGGCTACCGCCGATACGCCTGGACCGCCGCCGACACCGACTGCCGTGCGTGGTTCCGGGCCCAGGCCGAGGCGCGCGGGCTGGCCCTGGAGACCGACCGCAACGGCAACCAGTGGGCCTGGCTCGGCGACCCGCTGGCCGGGGACGCCGTCGTCACCGGCTCGCACCTCGACTCGGTGCCGGACGGCGGCGCCTTCGACGGACCGCTGGGCGTCGTCTCCTCCTTCGCCGCGCTCGATGAACTCCGCTACAGGGGTGTGGAGTTCACCCGGCCGCTGGCTATCACCAACTTCGGTGACGAGGAGGGCGCCCGGTTCGGCCTCGCCTGTGTCGGCTCCCGGCTCGCCGCCGGACAGCTGACCGTCGAGGCCGCGCACCGGCTGCGGGACGGGGACGGCGTCACACTCCCGCAGGCCATGGAGGCGGCCGGATACGACCCCGACGCCATCGGCCCCGACCCCGAACGGCTCGCCCGTATCGGCGCGTTCGTCGAACTCCACGTCGAGCAGGGCCGCGCCCTGGACCTCACCGGTGACCCCGTCGGCATCGCCTCCGCGATCTGGCCGCACGGCCGCTGGCGGTTCGACTTCCGGGGCGAGGCCAACCACGCGGGCACCACCCGGCTGGCCGACCGGCGCGACCCGATGCTCACGTACGCCGAGACGGTGCTCGCCGCCCGCCGGGAGGCGGAGCTGGCCGGCGCCCTCGCCACCTTCGGCAAGATCGCCGTCGAGCCGAACGGCGTCAACGCCATCCCCTCCCTCGTGCGCGGCTGGCTCGACTCCCGGGCCGCCGACCAGGACACCCTGGACACCGTCGTCACCGGGATCGAACGGGCCGCCAGGGAACACGCCGAACGGGCCGGAATCGATCTCGACGTCGTACGGGAGTCCTTCACGCCCGTGGTGGAGTTCCAGCACGCCCTGCGCGACGAGCTGGGCACGATCCTGAAGGGCGCCGCCCGGGGCAACGGCCGCGCCGCCCCCGTGCTCGGCACCGGAGCGGGACACGATGCGGGTATTTTGTCCGCTTCGACCCCTACCGCCATGCTGTTCGTCCGGAACCCCACCGGAATCTCGCACTCGCCGGCCGAGCACGCCGCCGAGGACGACTGCGTGGCCGGGGTGATCGCACTCGCCGATGTACTGGAAGGTCTCGCGTGCCGATGACGACGGAGTCCACGACGCAGCCGACTACGGAACCCGGCCCGCCGTCCACGACGGAGCCCGCGGCGCCGCAGTCCGCGGCCGGTCCGGCCCCGGACCCCACGGGCCGGCCCGTCACCGCGACGTACTGGCTCTCGCACGCCTGGCTCGGCACGCACGTCGAGCCGGGCGTCGTCCTGGAGGTGTCCGACGGCCTGATCGCCGGGGTGCGGACGGGAGTCGACTCCCCGCCGCCCGGCGCCACCGTGCTGCGCGGGCTCACCCTGCCCGGTCTCGCCAACACCCACTCGCACGCCTTCCACCGCGCCCTGCGCTCGACCGTCCAGGTCGGCTCCGGCACCTTCTGGACCTGGCGCGAGACCATGTACCAGGTCGCGGCCCGGCTCACCCCCGACACGTACTACGAACTGGCCCGCGCGGTGTACGCCGAAATGGCGCTGGCGGGCATCACCGCGGTCGGTGAATTCCACTACCTGCACCACGCGCCCGGCGGCACCCCCTACAGCGACCCGAACGCGATGGGAGTGGCCCTGATCGAGGCCGCCCGCGAGGCGGGCATCCGGATCACCCTCCTGGACACCGCCTACCTCGCCGCCGGGTTCGGCCGCCGCCCCTCCCAGTACCTGAAGCCGGACCGGCACCAACTGCGCTTCTCCGACACCACCGCCGACGCCTGGGCCGAGCGCGCCTCCCTCCTCAAGGGCGACGAGCACGCCCTGATCGGGGCGGCCGTCCACTCCGTGCGTGCCGTGCCCGCCGACCAGCTCGCCACCGTCGCGGCCTGGGCCCAGGAGAGGCGGGCGCCCCTCCACGTCCACCTCTCCGAGCAGACCGCGGAGAACGACGCCTGCCTCGCCGCCCACGGCCGCACCCCCACCCGGCTCCTCGCCGACCACGGGGTGCTCGGCCCGCGCACCACCGGCGTGCACAACACCCACCTCACCGACGAGGACATCGCACTGATCGGCTCCACGGCCACCGGCACCTGCATGTGCCCGACCACCGAACGCGACCTCGCCGACGGCATCGGCCCCGCCGTCGCCCTCCAGCGGGCCGGCTCCCCGCTCTCGCTCGGCAGCGACAGCCACGCCGTGATCGACCTCTTCGAGGAGGCCCGCGCGATGGAGCTCAACGAACGGCTGCGCACCCGGACCCGCGGCCACTGGACCGCGGCCGCGCTGCTGCGGGCCGCCTCCGCCGATGGCCACGCCGCCCTCGGCAGGCCCGAGGCGGGCATCCTCGAACCGGGTGCGCCCGCAGATCTGGCGACCGTGGCCCTGGACTCCGTCAGAACAGCGGGGCCGGTGCCGAGACTGGCTGCCGAGACGGCCGTATTCGCCGCCTCCGCGGCCGATGTGCGCCATACGGTGGTCGCCGGTCGGCACATCGTCCGCGACGGACACCACGCGCTGGTCGACGACGTACCCGGAGCGCTCGCGAAGGCCGTCGCGGCCCTGCACCACTGAGCAGCGCGGCGCGCAGCACCTCGCCGCCCCCACGCAAGGAGAGCAGTCCCCCGATGACGACGACCGCCATCACCCACATCTCCGCACTGGTCACCAACGACCCCTCCCTCGGCGACGGTTCCCCCCTCGGACTGATCCAGGACGCGGCCGTCGTCATCGAGGGCGACCGGGTCCTCTGGACCGGTGAATCCACCAAAGCACCCGCCACTGACAACGCCGTCGACGCGGCCGGCCGGGCCGTGATCCCCGGCTTCGTCGACTCCCACTCGCACCTCCTCTTCGCGGGCGACCGGACCCAGGAGTTCAACGCCCGGATGTCCGGCCGGGCCTACAGCGCGGGCGGCATCCGCACCACCGTCGCCGCCACCCGTGCCGCCACCGACGAGGAACTCGACGCCAACGTCGCCCGCTACCTCGCCGAGGCGCTGCGCCAGGGCACCACGACCTTCGAGACCAAGTCCGGCTACGGCCTCACCGTCGAGGACGAGGCCCGCGCCCTGCGCATCGCGGCCCGCCACACCGACGAGGTCACCTTCCTGGGCGCCCACATCGTCTCCCCGGACTACGCGGAGGATCCGGCCGGCTACGTCGACCTGGTCACCGGCCCGATGCTCGACGCCTGCGCCCCGTACGCCCGCTGGATCGACGTCTTCTGCGAGCGGGGCGCCTTCGACGGCGACCAGGCCCGCGCCGTCCTCACCGCCGGCCGCGCCAAGGGCCTGCACCCCCGCGTCCACGCCAACCAGCTCGGCCACGGACCCGGCGTCCAGCTCGCGGTGGAGCTGGACGCGGCCTCCGCCGACCACTGCACCCACCTCACCGACGCCGACATCGACGCCCTGGCCCAGTCCGCCACCGTCGCCACACTGCTCCCCGGCGCCGAGTTCTCCACCCGCGCCGCCTGGCCCGACGCGCGCCGCATCCTCGACGCGGGCGCCACCGTCGCGCTCTCCACGGACTGCAACCCGGGCTCCTCGTTCACCTCGTCCATGCCGTTCTGCGTCGCGCTCGCCGTGCGCGACATGGGCATGACCCCCGACGAGGCCCTCTGGTCCGCCACAGCGGGCGGTGCCGCGGCCCTGCGGCGTACCGACATCGGGCGCATCGTCCCCGGCGCCCGCGCGGACCTCGTGGTCCTGGACGCGCCCAGCCACGTCCACCTCGCCTACCGGCCCGGCGTTCCGCTGGTGCACCAGGTCTGGCGGCGCGGCGAGCGCACCGGCCCGCGCCACGCCGGCTGATACGGCTCAGCAACGCGGAAGGACCTGCCCCTTGTCCGGGGCAGGTCCTTTGTCCGGCAGTCCTCACGGGCGCGCCGTGAGGTGCCCGCTCATTCCTCCAGGGTCAGTCCCTTGCGGAGCTTGACCAGGGTGCGGGAGAGCAGCCGCGAGACGTGCATCTGCGAGATGCCGAGCTCCTCGCCGATCTCCGACTGCGTCATGTTGGCGACGAACCGGAGCGAGAGGATGGTCCGGTCGCGGCTGGGCAGCGAGGCGATCAGCGGCTTCAGGGACTCGACGTACTCGATGCCTTCGAGCCCGTGGTCCTCGTAACCGATCCGGTCGGCCAGCGCGCCGTCGTTCTCGTCCTCCTCGGGCTTGGCGTCCAGCGAGCTCGCGGTGTACGCGTTGCTCGCGGCCATGCCCTCGACGACTTCTTCGTTGCTGATGCCCAGGCGGTCGGCGAGCTCGCCCACGGTGGGCGCTCGGTCCAGCTGCTGGGCGAGCTCGTCGCCCGCCTTGGCCAGGTCGAGCCGCAGCTCCTGCAGGCGGCGCGGCACGCGCACGGACCAGCTGGTGTCGCGGAAGAAGCGCTTGATCTCACCGACGATCGTCGGCATCGCGAAGGTCGGGAACTCGACGCCCCGGCTGAGCTCGAAGCGGTCGATCGCCTTGATCAGGCCGATGGTGCCGACCTGGACGATGTCCTCCATCGGTTCGCTGCGGGAGCGGAACCGGGAGGCGGCGAACTTGACCAGGGCCATGTTCAGCTCGACGAGCGTGTTGCGTACGTAGGAGTACTCGTGGGTGCCCTCTTCGAGGGACTCGAGCCGGCCGAAGAGCGTCTTGGAGAGCGCCCTGGCATCCAGCGCGCCCATCTCGGACGCGGGCGGGATCTCGGGAAGGTCCACGAGTCCGCCGGTGGTGCTCCCGGTATCGCCGTACTCACTGCTGGTGGTGCTGGTGCTGATGCTGCTGCTCGAGCGCGCGCCGTCCGGGACGGCCGCGGCAGGGGAGTCTGATTCGGTCAGTCCCTGAGGACATGCTGACGTCGCGTTGTGGGTACGCGGTTCGTCGAGCCGGGGTGACATGGTCTCCTCCATCGTTCTCGGCATATGGCTGCCGATGCCCATACGTGTTCCTGCGGTGAAGCGGCGCCTCCAAAGCCGGCCATGTTTTTGGTGTCCCCCTACCCTTACCCGGTCCGTATGGGTCGTTACAAGCTCCAATTACCGCTAAATGTCCGCTTTGTTGAGGTCTTCGGCTACCGCGCGGCGCACGGAACGCGTACTGTTTCAAGAACGTCAGCGACAGCTGCAACGCATCTGCATGCACATTGATGCGGACAGTGACGATCGGTGAAGAGGGACGGGCATGGACCGCGGGACGGTCGGCAGTGCGAACCGGGGTCGGCTTCAGGTCGATGCCCGCACCGTGGGCCGCAGTGAGGTTGTCACACCGGTGGGTGAGCTCGATCACCACACGGCCGACCTGCTGCGCGAGCCTCTGGAGAGCGCGGTCCAGCAAGGGCGCGCGCGCCTGGTGGTGGACTGTTCGCGACTCGATTTCTGTGATTCCACCGGGCTGAACGTGCTGCTCGGTGCCCGCCTGAAGGCGGAGGCGGCCGGGGGAGGGGTCCATTTGGCCGGAATGCTGCCAGTGGTGGCGCGCGTATTCGAGATCACCGGGGCCGAGGCGGTTTTCACCGTTCACGGCTCCCTCGAAGAGGCCCTGGAAGACTGACCGCGGTGCGTTTCGACACCCCGTACGCCCCGCGTGTTGCTCGTGTCACGCGATCCGCGTAGCCGAAGTGGGTGTTGTCACGATTCCGCCGGGCAGGAGACACCCCGGTGAGTCATCTCGGCGAACCGCACGTTCCGTGTCCGTCCGGTGGCCGTATCGGCGTCCCTGTCTGAGTTCGTATGTGTATTCGTATCTGTATCTGTTCGATGGCGACATGGTGAATCGGTGAGGTGAAGCGCTGATGAGCACCACCCGGCAGCATCCGCCGGGCGACCTCGGCCGCGAGCCGGAGGGCGCCGGCAAGGGTGCGCGTGCCGACACGGGCTCCCGTGCGGACAAGGGCGTCGGCGCTTCCTCCGAAGGCGCGGCCGGTCCGGGCGAGCGGCAGTGGCGCACGCTGTCCCTGCGGCAGGTCAGCGGCATCGTGCCGACGGCCCGCGATTTCGCCCGTACGGCGCTCCAGGAATGGGGCTGGCTGCCCGCCTCGACCGCCGACCGCCGGGCGGCCGCGGAGGACGTCCTGCTGGTCGTCTCCGAGCTGGTCACCAACGCGTGCCTGCACGCGGAGGGCCCCGACGAGCTGCGTATCGGCTGCACGCCCAAGGCGCTGCGCGTCGAGGTTGTCGACGGCGGCGCGGGACAGCCCGCCCCGCGCACCCCGCACCGGGCCGGCCGGCCCGGCGGGCACGGCATGTTCATCGTGCAGCGGCTCTGCCTGGACTGGGGAGTCGCACGGGTGCCGGGCGCACCCGGCAAGACCGTCTGGGCGGAGCTGGCCGCCCCCGCATAGCCGACGCGGGCCTCCCCGTCCGCCCAGGGGCTGCACCCCCTGGGCCCCACGCACCTCGAAGAGCGCGCCGGATCGGCGCGCTCTTTGTCTTCCCTCCACAAGGCCCCGGGCGTACCTTGAGCGCCAAATCTGATGTGTCGTCAGCTATTTGGCCGCGCGGAAGCGGCGCACGGCGACTCCCGGCATGAGGGGAATTCGAGGTGTCGTACCAGAAGCGAACAGCTCTCGCGCTGGCGTCCGGGCTGGCGGGGGCGGTGGTGCTGATGGCCGCGCCCGCCGCCCACGCGACGGTCGTCGACGTCAACTACAAGTGCAAGACCCCGATCGGGGACAAGGCCGCCGTGTCGCCCATCGACATCAAGAGCGTCAAGAGCGACGGCGGCTACAAGCTCACCATGTCCTTCCAGAAGGGCGTCTCCTCCAGCCCGGTCGAACTGGGCAAGGGCGCGATGAACCCCAGCGCGGTGATCAAGGTGGGCGGCGCCGACCCGGGCCAGGTCCAGGTGGCCGGAGCGGCCAACTCCGCCGCGATCCCGGCCAACAGCCCCATCAAGATAAGTGACCTGTCGGGCACCTACACCCCGAAGAAGAGCGGCAAGGTCGACTTCACCGCCGGAGTGCTCACCATCAAGGCCCTCGGTACGACGACGACCTGCACCCCGTCCAACAACCCGGGTCCCTCGCTCACCCTCGACGTCAAGGCCGCGGGCGGAAGCGGGGGCGGCGGCGGGGGCGGCGGCGGGCAGAGCACGCCGGACGGCGGCAGCTCCCTGCCGAAGACCGGACCGCTCGACTCGGCGGTCGCGCTCGGCACGCTCGGCGGGACGGTGCTGCTGACCGGCGCCGCCGGAGTGCTCTGGCTGACCAGGCGCGGGCAGCGGGCCACGGGCTGACTCCCCGCGAACCGCAGCCGCCGTCACGCACCAGGGAGCCGCCCATGCCGCCGTTGACCGGTCACCTCACCCGCTTCGCGAAAGTCCCGTCCGCGCGGCGACGCCTGGCACGCTCGCTGGCCGTACCGCTGCTCGCCGCCCTGTGGTGGACCGCCGCCACGACCGGTGCGGCCGGTGCGACCGAGCACCCGGCCGCCCCGGCGTGGACGGCGCAGCCCGCGGCCAACGGCGCCGGCCGGGACGGCGGCAGGCCGTACTTCTACCTGGAGGGCCTGCCCGGCAGCGTCCTCCAGGACCGCCTCTCGGTCACCAACCCGGGCCCGGAGCCGCTGACCGTACGGCTGCGCGGCGCCGACGCGTACAACACCGCGAAGGGCGGCTTCGCGGTACGCGGCGCACACGGCTCCACCGGTACCGGGGCCTGGCTGCGGACGGCCACCGACAAGGTGACCGTGCCCGGCCGGACCCGCGCCGAGGTGCCCGTGTCCGTCACGGTGCCCGGCGACGCGCTGCCCGGCGACCACCCGGGCGCGATCGTCGCCGAGAGCGGCGGCCGCTCGGTGGGCGTCCGGGTCCAGCTGCGGGTCGGCGGGCCGACGCTGGCCGCGCTCACGGTCGAGGACGTCTCGGTGTCCGGCGGCACCATCCACTACACGCTGGTCAACCGGGGCAACGCGGTCCTCGCGCCCCGGCTCGCCGTCAGCGCCGACGGGGTGTTCGGCACGCTGCTGCGGCGCGACGCCCGCACGCTGCCCGTCGAGCTGCTGCCCGGCCAGCGGGCCCGGCTCACCGAACCGTGGCGGGACACCCCCGCTCTCGACTCAGCCACCGTCCGGCTGCGCGTGAGCGCGGCGGGCGGCGCGCACGACGAGGCGACGGCCCCGGCGCTCTTCGTCCCGTGGGTGCCGGTCACCGGGGGCGCGCTGCTGCTCCTGGCCGGGGCCGCAGCGGCCGCGTACGCCTACCGGCGGCGGGCGGCACGGCGCGACGGGCCCGACGACGGGGCCGCCTCGTCCCCTGACCTGCAACAGCACTCCGACGAGAGGCACTTGGTGAAGGCGGGAGCGCAATCGTGACTGGAAGGACCGGACCGGCGGCACTGCGCAGCGACGGCCGCGGGCGGGCGGCCCCGCTGCCCGCGGCCCTGCTCGCCGCACTGCTGGCCGCGATACTGCCCGCCCTGCTGCTGACCGCGGCCGGCGCCCACGCCGCCGGCCGCAGCGCGGCCGACCCGAAACCGGCGGTCACGCTCTCCGGGAAGCAGGCGGGCAAGGGCGGTGAGATCACCGTCAAGGGCACCGGCTGGCGGGCGGACACCCTGCTGATGATGCTGGTCTGCGGGCAGTCCAGCCCCGCGCGCGGAGTGATCGGCGGCACCAACTCCTGCGCCAACGCCGACGGCCGGGCCGTCACCACCGACTCCAAGGGCGCGTTCAGCAAGAAGCTGCCGGTCGCGGAGCCGCCCGTGCCGTGCCCCTGCGTGGTGCACGTCGCCACCGTCACCGGGGACCAGTCCGTGGCCGACGCGGTGTTCGTCGTCGCCGGACACCCCGTCGCCGCACTGCCCAAGGAGGACGGGAACGGGAAGCTCGCCGTCCTCGCCACCACCCGGCTGGAGGGCGACAGCGGGATCCTCACCTGGTTCGGTGCCCCGCCGTCCCGCCGCCTCGTCCTCACCGTCGGCAATCTGGGCTCCGCCGCGGTCAAGGACCCGGTCTTCCAGGTCGGCACCGCGCACGGCGTCTACGCCCCGCAGTGGGAGGAGCGGCAGTGGCGCGGCACCGTCGAGCCCGGCCGCAAGGCGCGGATCGAACTGCCCGTCGAGCTGACCGCCGGTGCCCACGGCGACTACCAGGTCTCGCTGAAGTACGGCACCAAGGTGCTGGCCGAACAGCCGTGGGGGGTCGGCCGGCCCTGGGGCGTGACGCTCTTCTGGATCCTGCTCTGCCTCGTCGTCCCCGCCGCCGTGTTCCGCATCGGCATGGCGGTCGTCGACAAGGTACGTCCGCGCTCCGCGCACGCGGCGGCCCGGCCGCGCCGGCGCCCGGACCGGTTGGCCGATGTGACGGCCCGGCTGCCGCGGCTGCGGCGGACACCCGCACCGTCCGAGGGCCCCGCGCCCTCGGCGGGCGCGGGCTCCACCACGGCCGCGCTGCCGTGGTTCACCCCTGATTCCGCACCGTCAGAGCACAGACCGACGACGAAGGGACATTCGTGAGTACGCAACGCAGGACGGTCGCGGCGGGAGTCGCGATGATGATCGGCGGGGCGGGCATGCTGCTGGCCGCGAGCCCTGCCCAGGCCGCCGACATCTCGTACAAGACGGAGTGCATCCCGCCGGCCATCTCCGGACTGCCGCCGGTGGAGGGCACCACACAGGTCCAGCTGACCGCACCCGCCGAGGCGAAGGTCGGGGACACCGTCGAGGTGGTGTGGAAGACGGTCGCGGCCGCCTCCAAGAACCCCGATGTCCTCGACCTGGACAAGGACACGGTCCAGCCGACCGGCACGATCAAGCTGGGCGGCGCCGCCACCGGCGATCTGAAGATGGAGGGACCGAGGCAGAATCCGGCGATCCCCAAGAACTCCGCGATGATCCTTTCGGACATGAAGGGCTCGCTGAAGCTGGAGAAGGCGGGTGACCTGACGCTGACGCCGGACGCGTACAACATCAACGTCTCCAAGCCGATCTCCACCGACACCAAGTGCACCCCCAAGGAGACGGTGAAGCCGGGCGCGACGATCAAGGTCACGGACGGCGGCGGTGGCACCACCGACGGCGGCACGGACACCGGTGGCACCACCGACGGCGGCACGGACACCGGTGGCACCACCGACGGCGGCACCGACGCCGGTGGCACGACCGACGGCGGCACGGACGCCGGTGGTACGGACACGGGCGGCACCGACACCGGCGGCTCGGACGCCGGCGGCGCCACCTCGGGTTCCGGCGGGACCGGCGGGGCCACCGACTTCCCGGGCAAGGAGGTCGCCGTCAACTTCACCTGCAAGTCGCCGGGGCCGCCCGACATCGCGGGCAAGGTGACGATCAACGCGAAGAAGAGCGGTGGCGGCTACGGGCTCACGGTCAAGACCGCCAAGGGCGTCATGAACAGCCCCGCGGACCTGCCGGCCGGTGCGCTCAAGCCGTCGATGCAGATCGTCATCGGCGGCGCCGACAAGGGCTCCGTGAAGGTCACCGGGCCGGGCAACCCCGCCCCCCTGAAGACGGGCAAGCCGGTCGACCTGCCCGACATGTCCGGTACCTACAAGCCGGGTGCCTCCGGCAAGTCGACCCTCACCCCGGGCACCCTGACGATCGACGTCACGCTCGGCGCCTCGAAGATCAACATTCCGTGCACGGTCAAGGGCGCCACCAAGGCGTCGCTCGAACTCGACACCACCGCCCAGCAGGGCGGTGCCTCCGGCGGCGGCGACACCACGGGCTCCGGCGGAGCCGCCGCCGCGGCGGGCGGCGGTACGGCCTCCGGCGGCGGCCTCGCGGCCACCGGTGCCGAGGACAACGGCGCCCTGCGCGCACTCGGCCTGGTCGCCGGTACGGCGATCCTGCTGGGCGGCGCGGTGTTCACGTTCACCCCGTGGCGCAGGCTGCGCTCCGGCCGGTGAGCTGAGGCCGACATAGGCAGGGGCCGCCGCACCGTGGAATCGGCGCGGCGGCCCCTGCCCTGTGGAGCGGCGAGGTCAGTTCGCGTCGCCCATGTGCTGCGTGACCTTCCTGCGGTACATCCAGATGCCGACACCGGCGATGACCGCGAGGACCGCCTCGAAGGCGACGGCCCCGGTGGTGTTCAGGTCGACACCCAGTTGCGGGGAGGTGAGCAGACCGGTCACCGAGTCGCCCGCGGTGACGGCGAGGAACCAGACGCCCATCATCTGGGAGCTGTACTTCGCCGGAGCCATCTTCGTGGTGACCGACAGGCCGACCGGCGAGAGGCAGAGCTCCGCGACGGTCTGGATGAAGTAGATCGCCACCAGCCACATCGGGCTGACCCGGCCGCCGTTGGCGGCGGTGTCGATCAGCGGGATCATGAAGACGACGAAGGAGATGCCGATCAGCACGAGGCTGGACGCGAACTTGACGGCGGTGCTCGGCTCCTTGCCCCGCCTGTTCAGCCACAGCCAGCCCGAGGCGACCACCGGGGCGATCGCCATGATGAAGACCGGGTTCAGCGACTGGTACCAGGACGTGGGGAAGTCGAACCCGAACAGGCTGTTCGTCGTCGAGTTCTCGCCGAAGATCGACAGGGTCGATCCGTTCTGGTCGTAGATCATCCAGAAGACGGCGGCGACCACGAAGAACCAGATGTAGCCCGACAGCTTGGACTGCTCGGTGTTCGTCAGCTCCTTGTCGCGCTTCATCCGTACCAGGACAGCGACCGGGATGATCAGCCCGGCGATGGTGATCGGCAGCAGTGCCCAGTCGGCGAAGTTGCCGGTCATGCCGAGCAGGCCGTAGAAGACCACCGCGACGATCAGCCAGATCAGGCCCTTGCGCAGAACCGAGCGCTTCTCCTGCTCCGTCGCCGGAGTGGAGACGACGTCGCTCTCCGGGCTCAGGGTGCGGGTGCCGAGCATGAACTGGGCGAGGCCCAGCGCCATGCCGATCGCGGCGAGCGCGAAGCCGAAGTGCCAGTTGACGTTCTCCCCGACGGTGCCGATGGTCAGCGGGGCGAGGAAGGCGCCGAGGTTGATCCCGATGTAGAAGAGCGTGAAGCCACCGTCACGGCGCGGGTCCTCCGGGCCGTCGTAGAGGTGGCCGACCATCGTGGAGATGTTGGCCTTCAGCAGACCGGAGCCGAGCGCGACGAGCACGAGTCCCGCGAAGAAGGTCGCGGAGTTGGGTACGGCGAGCGTGATGTGACCCAGGATGACCACGCCGCCACCGATGGCGACCGTCTTGCGCGGCCCCCAGAAGCGGTCGGCCATCCAGCCGCCGGGCATGGCGAGCAGGTAGACCATCGCCATGTAGACGGAGTAGATCGCCGTCGCCGTGGTGGCACTCATGTGCATGCCGCCGGGCGCGATCAGGTACAGCGGGAGCAGTGCCTTCATGCCGTAGAAGCTGTAGCGCTCCCACATCTCGGTCATGAAGAGCGTGGCCAGGCCCCGGGGGTGGCCGAGGAAGGTCTTCTCTACGCCAGGGGGGCTGGCAGGGTCCTTCGTCAGGCTGGACGCCATGGTCGATCCTTGCTTGCTCGGGACGCGGCGCCTCGTGAAGCGGTACGCGCCCGGTGGGGGGAGGCCGGCACCGACGCGGGTACGCCCACCACGTCGGGATCCACGCCCGGTGCCTTCGTTGGCGTTCCGGGCCCGGCCCACAGGTCATTCACTGGACTTCCGGGCTGGCGGGTACCAGCCCCGCACACAAAAGAGACCCTGGGCGCTAATAGCTGCCCAAAGGTCTTTGAGTAGTGCAACAGGCGTTGAGACACCATACGACACGACAGAAGCCGATATGAAAGGACTTGAGACATGGATCACAGGTAGGAGTGCAACCACACTCCCACATTCGAAGGTCTGGACCTGAACGGGGCGCAGACCCGCAGGGCTTTTGGATCACCTCACTCCTTGTCCGCTCCGCGGACTACCATCACTCCATGACCCGTGTACTGCTCGCCGAGGACGACGCATCCATCTCGGAGCCATTGGCCCGCGCCCTGCGTCGGGAGGGTTACGAGGTCGAGGTCCGCGAAGACGGTCCGACCGCTCTCGACGCCGGCCTCCAGGGCGGCATCGACCTGGTCGTACTCGACCTGGGGCTGCCCGGGATGGACGGCCTCGAAGTCGCCCGCAGGCTCCGTGCCGAGGGCCACACCGTGCCGGTGCTGGTGCTGACCGCCCGCGCCGACGAGGTCGACACGGTCGTCGGCCTCGACGCCGGCGCCGACGACTACGTCACCAAGCCCTTCCGCCTCGCCGAACTCCTGGCCCGGGTCCGGGCGCTGCTGCGCCGGGGCGCCACCGAGCCCGCCCCGCAGCCCGCCACCCACGGCGTCAGGATCGACGTCGAGTCGCACCGCGCCTGGATGGGCGACGAGGAACTCCAGCTCACCGCCAAGGAGTTCGACCTGCTGCGGGTCCTGGTCCGTGACGCGGGCCGGGTCGTCACCCGCGACCAGCTGATGCGCGAGGTCTGGGACACCACCTGGTGGTCCTCGACCAAGACCCTCGACATGCACATCTCCTGGCTCCGCAAGAAGCTCGGGGACGACGCCGCCAATCCGCGCTACATCGCCACCGTCCGGGGCGTCGGCTTCCGCTTCGAGAAGAGCTGACGTACAGAAACACTCATGCGCCGAAGACTGATCAACTCCACCCTCGCCGTGGTGCTCGTGGTGATCGCCGTCTTCGGCGTCTCCCTCGTCATCGTCGAGGCCCGCACCATCAGCAGCAGCGCCCAGGAGAGCGTCGACTCCGAGGCGCTGCGCGTGATCAGCGTCATCGAGAGCCGGCTCCTGGGCTCCGAGCGGATCAACCCCGGGGTGCTGGCCGAACAGGTCGACGACAAGCGCTACGCCCTGGTCAAGATGGTCGGTCGCGAACCCATCGAGGTGGGCGAGCGCCCGAGCGGCAGTGTGATCAGCGCCACCGAGGTGGGGGAGCACGGCGAGAAGGTCACCATCGAGGAGTCCCGCTCCGCCGTCACCCGCGAGGTCGGCCGCACCCTGATGATCATCGGCGCGGTGGCGCTCCTCGCCATCGTCTCCGCCGTCCTGCTGGCCGTGCGCCAGGCCAACAAGCTCACCTCGCCGCTCACCGACCTGGCCGAGACCGCGGAGCGCCTCGGCTCGGGAGACCCGCGCCCGCGCCACAAGCGGTACGGGGTGCCGGAGCTGGACCGGGTCGCCGACGTGCTCGACTCCTCCGCCGAACGGATCGCCCGGATGCTGACCGCGGAGCGCCGGCTCGCCGCCGACGCCTCGCACCAGCTCCGTACGCCGCTGACCGCGCTCTCCATGCGGATCGAGGAGATCTCGGTCACCGACGACCCGGAGACGGTCAAGGAGGAGGCGAACATCGCCCTCACCCAGGTCGAGCGCCTCACGGACGTGGTCCAGCGGCTGCTGACCAACGCCCGCGACCCGAGGACCGGCTCGGCGGTCGTCTTCGACCTCGACGAGGTGGTCAAGCAGCAGATCGAGGAGTGGCGCCCGGCCTACCGGGGCGAGGGCCGCGCGATCGTCCGCTCCGGCAAGCAGGGGCTGCGGGCCGTCGGCACCCCGGGAGCGGTCGCGCAGGTGCTGGCCGCGCTGATCGAGAACTCGCTGATGCACGGTGGCGGCACGGTCGCCCTGCGTACCCGGGTCACCGGCAACCAGGCGGTCATCGAAGTGACGGACGAGGGCTCCGGTGTCCCCGCGGACCTGGGTGCCCGGATCTTCGAGCGGACCATCAGCGGCCGCAACTCCACGGGGATCGGCCTCGCGGTCGCCCGCGACCTGGCGGAGGCGGACGGCGGCCGCCTCGAACTGCTCCAGCAGCAGCCTCCGGTCTTCGCCCTGTTCCTCAGCCGGGTCGCCCTGAACAGAAGAGAACCGGAACGCCCGGTGCGATGAGGTCGAGCACGTCCGGCGATCGAGGACAGAGCGTCAGCCCCGGACGCGTCCGGGGCTACCGCTGAGCCGTGTCCGCCTCGATCCGGACGGCGGGCGCGGGCACGACGGGCGCGGCCGCGGGCACGGCGGGGGCGGGCACGGATACCGCAGCCGTCCCCGCCGCCCCCGCTTCGCTCAGTACGGGCTCTTTGTCAGGCAGCGCCTTGAACACCCAGCTCCGGTACGACCAGAAGCGGAACAGCGTCGCGATCCCGATCCCGAGGATCTTGAAGACGTTGCTCTGCACCGGGGTGTCCCAGCCGAACCCGTACGTCGCCGCGTACAGCACACCCATCTCGATGACCGCACCCACCGCGCTGAACAGCAGGAACAGCGTCAGCTCGCGGGTCCGTCCGCTCTTGTCGCGGTCCCGGTAGGTCCAGTAGCGGAAGCCGACGTAGTTGCACAGGATGGCGACGAACGTGGCGAGCAGACCTGCCCGCACGGTCGGGATGTCCGTGTAGCGCCACAGCAGGTTGGATACGGCGATATTGACGACCAGACCGACCGCGCCGACCGCGCCGAACTTGGCGATCTCCCGGCCCAGCAGATCCAGCCGGACCCGCAGGCCCTGTCTGGAGTTCCCCCGCGGCGTCGCGGAGTCCGGTACCGCCGCCTCCGGCGTTGTCGTCAGTCGCGATGTTCCCCGAGCTCTCGGCTTCGCTCGAGCAGGGGAGGCCCCACCCGCCATCACTCCCTCCTCCGCCTTGGATCCGACGGCACCGGACTCCGCTCCTTCTCCCGCGCTGGAACTCCAGACAGGACCTGGTGCGCCCCGTTCACTCATGGTGATTGCTCAGCCCGTCTGTCGGTTCGTCTTCAGGTTCCGTCAACCCCGCCATGCTAACCAGCCCGCCGACCGCCCGCCCAGGAGTACCGGTACGGGTGTGGCGAGGCCGTGACGCCCGTACGGCGACTCCTGGGCGGGCGGATACCCTGGAGGAGTGACGTTCCCGGTAGTCGGCATGGTCGGTGGCGGTCAGCTCGCCCGTATGACCCACGAGGCGGGCATCCCCCTCGGCATCAAGTTCAAGCTCCTCAGCGACACCGCTCAGGACTCGGCGGCGCAGGTCGTGAATGAAGTCGTCGTGGGCGACTATCGCGACCTGGACACGCTGCGCGCCTTCGCGCGCGGCTGTGACGTGATCACCTTCGATCACGAACACGTGCCGACCGAGCACCTGCGGGCCCTGGAGGCGGACGGTATCCCCGTGCGCCCCGGCCCCGACGCGCTGGTGCACGCCCAGGACAAGGGGGTGATGCGCGCCAGGCTCACCGAGATCGGCGCGCCCTGCCCCCGCCACCGCATCGTGGAGGACCCGGCCGACGCCGCGGCCTTCGCGCACGAGGTCGGAGGCTTCCCCGTCATCCTCAAGACCGTGCGCGGCGGCTACGACGGCAAGGGCGTCTGGGTGGTCCGCTCCGAGGCGGACGCCGCCGACCCCTTCCGGGCCGGTGTCCCGGTCCTCGCGGAGGAGAAGGTCGACTTCGTACGGGAGCTGGCGGCCAACATCGTCCGCTCGCCGCACGGCCAGGCCGTCGCCTACCCGGTCGTCGAGTCCATCCAGGTGGACGGCGTCTGCGACACGGTGATCGCCCCGGCCCCCGAGCTGGACGAGCGGCTCGCCGGCGAGGCCCAGCAGCTCGCGCTGCGGATCGCGGCCGAGCTGGGCGTGGTCGGGCACCTCGCCGTCGAACTCTTCGAGACCCGCGACGGGCACATCCTCGTCAACGAGCTGGCGATGCGCCCGCACAACTCCGGGCACTGGACGCAGGACGGCGCGATCACCTCGCAGTTCGCCAACCACGTACGGGCCGTCCTGGACCTCCCGCTCGGAGACCCGCGCCCGCGCGCGGCCTGGACGGTCATGAGCAACGTCCTGGGCGGCGATTACCCGGACATGTACCAGGCGTACCTGCACTGCATGGCCCGCGACCCGCAGCTCAAGATCCACATGTACGGAAAGGACGTGAAGCCCGGCCGCAAGGTCGGCCACGTCAACACCTACGGCGACGATCTGGCGGACGTGCGCGAGCGCGCCCGTCACGCGGCCGACTACCTGCGAGGAACGATCACCGAATGACTTCCCCCGCCTCCGCCGCACCGGTCGTCGGCATCGTCATGGGCTCCGACTCCGACTGGCCCGTCATGGAAGCGGCGGCCAAGGCACTCGACGAGTTCGAGATCCCCTACGAGGTCGACGTCGTCTCCGCCCACCGCATGCCGCGCGAGATGATCGCGTACGGCGAGAACGCGGCGGGCCGCGGCCTGCGGGCGGTCATCGCGGGTGCGGGCGGCGCGGCCCACCTGCCCGGCATGCTCGCCTCGGTCACCCCGCTGCCGGTCATCGGCGTACCGGTGCCGCTGAAGTACCTGGACGGCATGGACAGCCTCATGTCCATCGTGCAGATGCCCGCCGGCATCCCGGTCGCCACCGTCTCCATCGCGGGGGCGCGCAACGCCGGCCTGCTGGCCGTCCGCATCCTCGCGGCCCAGGACGCGGAGCTGCGGACCCGCATGACGGAGTTCCTCTCGGACCTGAACGACCAGGCCACCGAGAAGGGCAAGCGGCTGCGTACCAAGGTGCAGGGCGCCGATTCCTTCGGCTTCGGAAAGTAGGGCAGTGATGGACCAGCTGGAGCGGGCCCGGGAACTCCTCGCGGAGCACCCCGTCGTGGACGGCCACAACGACCTGCCGTGGGCGCTGCGCGAACAGGTCAACTACGACCTGGACGCCCGCGACATCGCCACCGACCAGTCGGCCCATCTGCACACCGACATCCCCAGGCTGCGTGCGGGCGGCGTCGGAGCCCAGTTCTGGTCCGTCTACGTACGGTCGGACATGGCGGGCGAGGACGCCGTCAGCGCCACCCTGGAACAGATCGACGCGGTCGCCGAGCTGCTGGCCCGCCACCCCGGCGACCTGCGCCGCGCGCTGACCGCCGACGACATGGAGGCGGCCCGCGCCGAGGGCCGCATCGCCTCCCTGATGGGCGCCGAGGGCGGCCACTCCATCAACAACTCGCTGGGCACCCTGCGCGCCCTGCACACCCTCGGCGTCCGCTACATGACGCTGACCCACAACGACAACATCGCCTGGGCGGACTCCGCGACCGACGAGCCGGGCGTCGGCGGGCTCTCCCCGTTCGGCCACGAGGTCGTACGGGAGATGAACCGCACCGGGATGCTGGTCGACCTCTCGCACGTGGCGGCCACGACGATGCGCGACGCCCTGCGCACGTCCACCGCGCCGGTGATGTTCTCGCACTCCTCGGCGCGGGCGATCTGCGACCACCCGCGCAACATCCCCGACGACGTCCTCGCCCAGCTCCCGGCCAACGGCGGCATCGCCATGGCGACCTTCGTGCCGAAGTTCGTCCTGCCGGAGGCCGTCGCCTGGACGAAGTCCGCCGACGAGAACATGCGCGCCCAGGGCCTGCACCACCTGGACACCACCGAGCGGGGCATGAAGGTCCACGCCGTGTTCGAGGCGGCGAACCCCCGCCCGATGGCGACCGTGGCCACGATCGCGGACCACCTCGACCACATGCGCGAGGTCGCCGGGATCGACCACATCGGCATCGGCGGCGACTACGACGGCACCGCGTTCCTCCCGCAGGGCCTTCAGGACGTCGCGGGCTACCCGAACCTGATCGCGGAGCTGCTCGGCCGAGGCTGGTCCGCCGCCGACCTGGCCAGGCTCACCTGGCAGAACGCGGTGCGGGTGCTGCGCGCGGCCGAGGACGTCTCGCGCGAGCTGTCCGCCCGCCGGGGCCCGTCCCACGCCACGATCGAACAGCTGGACGCCCCGGACCCGACGGCCTGAGCCGGGACCGGGGCGCCCGGCGCCTCGCGTCTCTCCAGTGCCGCGTCAGTCAGGGTTTGCCCGTCAAGGAGCGGCGTCAGGTGCGTGCTCTCGGCGTGCCGGCCGGAAGCCCTTGTACTGGATGTACTTGGGTTTTCGGCCGGTGCGGCGAGAGTGCGTGCCGGGCGTCGCGACGGGGCGGACCTTGGCTGCCGCGGCACTAGCAGGCGCAGAGACAGAACGGGTGACCTGCGGGATCGGCGTACACCCGGAAGGTCCGCTCCCGGTCATCCGCTTCGAGCACCGTCGCACCCAGCGCCAGCACCTCCCGCTCGGCCGCGTCCAGATCCGGCACGGTCAGATCCAGATGGAACTGCTGCGAAGCCTCCGGACGCGGCCACTTCGGCGGGACGAAGCCGGGCGCGGCCTGGAAGGCGAGCGGAGTGCCGGTTCCTCCGGTGAGTTCCACCCAGTCCCCGTGCTCCTCGATCTTTCCGCCGAGCAGTCCGGCGTAGAAACCGGCCAGGGCGACGGGATCGGGGCAGTCCAGAACGACGGCACCCAGTACGGCAACAGCCATGACGCTTCCTCCTCGGGCAGATGCGGACAGGGAGTTACTGGTTAAGACGCTCAACCAGTAACCGTTACTGCATGCTCCCCCAATGGAGGTAACGTCGCAACCATGAATGAGAGGGATTCCGCGCCCGGCGGACTCGCGCTGATCGAAGTCCTGGTCAACACCCTGGACGTGGAGACCGGCGCGGACACCCTCGACACGGCCGACGGACGCGCCGCTCTGGACCTCGCCGAGCCGGACGTCCCGGCGGCCCGCGCGCTCCGTGAGGCCCTGCGTGCCGTCTGCCTGGCCCACGCGGGCCACCGCCCGCCCGAGGAGGACTCGGTGTCCCTGCTGGACCGGCTGCTGGCCGACGCGCCGCTGCGGGTCCGCGTGGACGAGGAGGGCGCGGCGGTGCTGCGCGCGGTGGAGGAGCCGCCCGGACTGACCGCCCGGGTCGCGACGGCCATCGCCGCCGCATCGGCGGACGGGACCTGGGACCGGCTCAAGGTGTGCGAGGCGGCGGACTGCCGCTGGGCCTATTACGACCGCAGCCCGGCGGGGCGGCGCCGCTGGTGCTCGATGTCGGTGTGCGGCGCCCGCGCGAAGATGCGCACGTACCGCGCGAAGCGCGGCTGAAGCGCGACGGGCGGGGGAGCAGCCTCCGCCCCTAGGCCTTCGGGCGTCCCATCGCCCGGAACGTCCACCCGGCCTCGCGCCACACCACCGGGTCCAGCGCGTTGCGCCCGTCCAGGATGAGCTTGCGGCCCGCGGCCTCGCCCAGCGCCGCCGGGTCCAGCTCGCGGAACTCGCTCCACTCCGTCAGGTGCAGCACCACATCCGCGCCGCGCACCGCGTCCAGGGCGCTGTCCGCGTAACCGAGCGTGGGGAAGAGGCGGCGGGCGTTGTCCATGCCCTTGGGGTCGAAGACGGTGACCTGGCCGCCCTGGAGGTGGATCTGCCCGGCGACGTTCAGTGCGGGCGAATCGCGTACGTCGTCCGAGTCGGGCTTGAAGGTGGCGCCCAGGACGCCCACCCGCTTGCCGAGGAACGAGTCGCCGCCGACGGCCTCCCTGGCCAGCTCCACCATGTGGCCGCGGCGCCGCATGTTGATGGAGTCGACCTCGCGCAGGAACGTCAGCGCCTGGTCGGCGCCCAGCTCACCGGCGCGCGCCATGAAGGCGCGGATGTCCTTGGGCAGGCAGCCGCCACCGAAGCCGATGCCCGCGCGCAGGAACTTCTTCCCGATCCGCTCGTCGTGGCCGATCGCCTCGGCCAGCTTGACGACGTCACCGTCGGCGGCCTCGCAGACCTCCGCCATGGCGTTGATGAAGGAGATCTTGGTGGCCAGGAAGGAGTTGGCCGAGGTCTTCACCAGTTCGGCGGTCGGGAAGTCCGTCACCACGAACGGGGACCCCTCCGAGACCGGCCCGGCGTAGACCTCGCGCAGCAGCTTCTCGGCCCGCTCGCTCTCCACGCCGACGACGATCCGGTCCGGGTGCAGGGTGTCCTTGACGGCGAAGCCCTCGCGGAGGAACTCCGGGTTCCACGCCAGCTCGGCGCCGTCGCCCGCGGGCGCGAGCTCGGTGAGCCGCGCGGCGAGCCGGGCGGCGGAGCCGACCGGCACCGTGGACTTGCCGACGACCAGGGCCGGCCTGGTCAGAAGCGGTGCGAGCGATTCGAAGGCGCTGTCCACGTAGCTCATGTCGCAGGCGTACTCGCCGTGCTTCTGCGGGGTGTTCACGCAGACGAAGTGCACATCACCGAATTCCGCCACCTCTTCCCACGAGGTGGTGAAGCGCAGCCGCCCGCTGGCGCCCTCGATGCCGGCGACATGCTTCTTCAGGATCTCTTCCAGCCCCGGCTCGTACATCGGGACCCGGCCGGCCGAGAGCATCTCGATCTTCTCGGGCACGACGTCGAGCCCGAGCACCTCGAAGCCCAGTTCGGCCATGGCCGCGGCGTGGGTGGCGCCGAGGTAGCCGGTGCCGATCACAGTGATCCTGAGGGCCATGTAGTGCTCCTGTGAGATGCGGGCAGACGTGCGGTGAACGAGCATAGTCGTGCCCCTGAATCGCTCCATTCCGGCTGTCGCGAAGCTCACGGCCCCAGCTCGTATGCCATTGCGGGGGCGGGCGCCTAAAATTAGGTTACTTAACGGTAGTTAGCTGCATCCTGGGGAGTGAGAGTCTTGGCGGGTTCGACCGATTTCGACCTGTACCGTCCGGCCGAGGAGCACGAGATGCTCCGTGAGACGGTGCGTGCGCTCGCCGAGGCGAAGATCGCCCCGCACGCGGCCGCGGTCGACGAGGAGGCCCGCTTCCCGCAGGAGGCGCTGGACGCCCTCACCGCCGCCGACCTGCACGCCGTCCACGTACCCGAGGAGTACGGCGGCGCCGGCGCCGACGCGCTCGCCACGGTCATCGTGATCGAGGAGGTGGCCCGCGCCTGCGTCTCCTCCTCCCTCATCCCGGCCGTGAACAAGCTCGGCTCGCTCCCGGTGATCCTCTCCGGGTCCGAGGACCTGAAGAAGAAGTACCTGGGCCCGCTGGCCAAGGGCGACGCCATGTTCTCGTACGCCCTCTCCGAGCCCGACGCGGGCTCCGACGCGGCGGGCATGAAGACCAAGGCCGTCCGCGACGGCGACTTCTGGGTCCTCAACGGCGTGAAGCGCTGGATCACCAACGCGGGCGTCTCCGAGTACTACACGGTCATGGCGGTCACCGACCCGGCCAAGCGCTCCAAGGGCATCTCGGCCTTCGTCGTCGAGAAGTCGGACGAGGGCGTCTCCTTCGGTGCCCCGGAGAAGAAGCTCGGCATCAAGGGCTCCCCGACCCGCGAGGTCTACTTCGACAACGTCCGCATCCCCGCCGACCGCATGATCGGTGAGGAGGGCACCGGCTTCGCCACCGCGATGAAGACCCTGGACCACACCCGCATCACGATCGCCGCCCAGGCCCTCGGCGTCGCCCAGGGCGCGCTGGACTACGCCAAGGGCTACGTCCAGGAGCGCAAGCAGTTCGGCAAGCCGATCGGTGACTTCCAGGGCATCCAGTTCATGCTCGCGGACATGGCCATGAAGCTGGAGGCGGCCCGCCAGCTCACGTACTCGGCCGCCGCCAAGTCCGAGCGCCTCGACGCCGACCTCACCTTCTTCGGCGCCGCGGCCAAGTGCTTCGCGTCCGACGTCGCGATGGAGGTCACCACGGACGCGGTCCAGCTGCTCGGCGGCTACGGCTACACGCGGGACTACCCGGTGGAGCGGATGATGCGCGACGCCAAGATCACCCAGATCTACGAGGGCACGAACCAGGTCCAGCGGATCGTCATGGCACGCAACCTGCCGTAACGACATCACGCATCACGCATCACGCATCACGCATCACGCACCACGCGTTACGCGGCACGCTCACGCGCCTCGCAGCCGAGTCAGCAGACCGGTGCGGGGCGCGTCGCCGTGCGGGCCGGGGCCAGTCAGGGCAGCAGGGCGGCTGCGAACCTCTCGCGGTGGGCCGTGAGCCATTCCTGGACGCGGTCCCAGCGTTCCCAGCCGCCGCGATCGGACAGCGCCCGGAGGTAGCCGGGGTCACCTTCCGCCACGCGGGCGGCGACGAAGGCCCGGCAGGCCGCGGTCGCCTGTTCGATGACCTGGGGCAGTTCGGCGCGTTCCTGCGGCGAGAGGCCGTAGCTGTCGGCCAGGACGCGCAGGCGCGCCATGACATCCAGCCCGGCGGGGTACAGGGCCGACGCGGACGTGGGATCGAGCATCGGAACCCAGTAGCGGGCGGTCATGGCGACGTCCCACAGCGGCCGGCCGGGGGCCGCCAGGTCGAAATCGATCAGTGCGGTGGCCCGGCCGTCACGGAACACGACGTTCTCCGGGCACACATCGTTGTGGCACAGCAGCGTGCCGCCCTCCGGATCGGACAGCGCCCGGGGCCACTCCGCGCTCCTGTCGACCGGGATGCGCCCGCCGGCCTCGTGCAGGCGCCGCAGCAGGCTCCCCACCGACCTCAGCGCCGCCTCGGTCATCGCCCAGCGCGGGAACGGCGGCAGGGGCACGTCACCGTGGAGGTACGTCAGCCGCTCGCGGCCGTCCGCGGTGAGGGCGACCGGGGTCGGCGCCGCGTCGAAGCCCTGCTCATCGAGGGCGACGAGGTGGGCGTGCAGGGCGCGCGCCGTGCGCGGCGCCGGCCGCTCCACCACCGCACCACGACGGAAGACCGCGCCCACGTTCACCATGCCGCCGACCAGCGGCTCGCCGTCCGCCGACTCACCCTCGACTGTCACGCCGATCACGCTAGCGCCCGGTCGGCTGCCCGAACACGTCTTCCGCGGAGGAGGCCGTGGCGGCCCGTTCGAGCCACTCGCGCAGGCGCCCGGGTTCGGTGCAGTCGGTGATCTTCTCGCGCATCTCGTCGGTGACGACGATGCCGCGGACTTCGAGGATCAGCAGGAGGCTCTGCGCCTGGCCCAAGGTCTGGCCCTGGGCCTGGCCCTGCGCCAGACCTTGGGCGCGGCCTTCGTCCCGGATCTCTTCTGACATGAAGGATGTGTAGAAAGAGGTATCCACGGCCACCAGGTTCCTCCACTGTTGTGCGGCCGGGCGGTTGCCCAGGCCTTGAGCGGTGAGTTCGACGATGGGGTCGGCGATGTCCTCCGGCGCCTCCCGCAGCGCGGCGGACAGCGTTTTCAGTATGGCACCGACGTCCGGATTGTCGGCGTGCGTGATGGCGGCGAGCGTGGCGAGCGCGAGGTCCTTGCGGGCTTCGGCCACGTTCGTGATGACCGGCATGTTGTGCGGCCCCGCGACGAGGGGGTTGAGAGTAAGCGTCGGCCACTGACGGAGGCCGATGGTGAGTGGGCGGGCGGCCCATTCGGCGGTGGCGTGGTCCTGGCAGACGATCAGAAGCAGGACGGGCAGGCCGCCGTACCTGTTGTGCAGGTAGCTGACGTAGTAGGGCCAGCTTGTCGTCTTGCGCGGGTCCTTCTTGCCCTGGGCCTCGATGGCGAGCAGGAACGGCTCGTCGTCCCGCGTTTCGATGCGCAGGAGTGTGTCGACACGGCGTTCGACGGGCCGGGCCTCGGTGAGGTCGGTGGGCAGGACGGTGGCCGAGGTGGGCGGTGGGATGTCGATGCCCAGCACTTCGGACACACGGGAGAACAGGCCCGGGTACTCCTGGAAGATGCGGTGCATCGCCTCGTGCGGTGAGCTGACCATCAGGTCCGTTCGGATGGAGGGGCGGATGTGCGGCACGCGGCCTCCGGCTCACGATTCAGGTGGTGCCGGAAGCGGGCGGCGGTGAGGTATGGAATGTGCTGTGAGCATATGCCGCCCAACCCCTTTCAAATCCAGCCCAGTTGATACCTTTCACCCATGCGAGTGAGGGGAGGCGGGTGCCCGGCGACGGCCCCACTGCGGCATGATCGTGGCCATGGGACACCCTCATCTGCCGACAACCGAGGCCGCCGTCGCCGCTGTGCGCGAGGTCGCGCGCGCGTACAACCTGGAGGCGGAGGTCACCGACGACATCGGGGCGGACCAGACCTCCCGGCGCTCCTCGGCGGGCGCCTTCGCCGTGGTCGACGCGGACGGGGCGCTGCCGCACGAGGCGTTCGTGGAACTGGGCGGTACGCCCGCCGTCACCGTTCAGGTGTTTCCCGAGGACGACGCGAAGATCACCGTGGACGGGGTGGAGTTCAACGACATCCCCCGCGACTCCGTGCCCGCGTTCCTGCGTTCCGTGTACGGCGGGACGGCCCACGTGAAGGGGAAGCGCTTCCCGCCCGGCCGCTGGCTCGTCGTGCCGCTGCCGGGGGACGAGACGTACAAGGAGCTCATCGCGCGGACCATGCTCAGCTCCTGGCTCGTCCGCAGCACGCGCGGCTGAGGGGCTTCCCGGGGCCTGCTGTCAGCCGCGCGTCGCGCCTTCCCGGGTGCCGGGCCTGACGGCGGCGCCCGAGGGCAGCAGTCGCCCGCCCAGCAGGACCGCCCAGGCCGCGACCGTCAGCAGGCCGCCCAGGAGGAAGGTGCCCCGTACGCCGGAGTGCGCCAGGACCAGCCCGCCGAGCGCGGCGCCCGCCGCGATACCGGCGTTGTAGCCGCCGGAGTTGGCCGCCAGGGCCATGTCGGTGCGGCCGGGTGCGCAGCGCAGCATCTCGTTCTGCGTGGCCATGAAGACCGGGCCGAGCGCGCCGCCCGTCAGCGTCAGGAAGACCACCGCCGCAACCTGGTCGCCGCCCGTCGCGTACAGGCCGAGCATGCCCACCGCCTGGATGGCGACGGCGGCGGCCGTCACCGTCTGCGGGAAGCGGTCCAGCAGCAGCCCGGTGACGCCCACTCCGGCCAGGCAGGCGAGGCCGAACACCAGGAGCAGGAGGTTGACCGAGCCCCCGGAGAAGCCGCTCACGTCGCCCAGGAACTTCACGACGTACGTGTAACCCGCGAAGGCGCCGGTCGCGGAGAGGGCTCCGGCCGCCAGCACCGTGCCGAAGCGGCGCGCGTCGGGGCGGCTCCCGTACGCCGCGTGCCCCTCGTCCGGGCGGGAGGTCGGGAGCAGGACGGCGACCGTCACCAGGGAGACGGACCCCAGGGCCGCCACCACCGCGACCGGCACCTGCCAGCCGCTCTGCCGGCCCAGCCACGTCCCGGCGGGCACCCCGAGCACCAGGGCGAGTGAACCGGCCACGGACAGCGCCCCGACCACCCGCCCCCGCAGCCCCGGCCGGAACAGGCCCACCGCGACCGGTCCCATCACCGCCCAGAACAGGGCCTGGGCGAGCGCCGTCACCAGGCGGGCCGCGAGCAGCGGCCAGTAGGAGGAGGCCGCGGCCGCGACCAGGCTGGACACGACGAGCGCGGCCAGCAGGGCCGTGAGCACGTGGCGCCGGGGCATCGCCCGGGTGAAGTGCGCCAGTGGCAGGGACGCGACGGCGACCGTCACGCCGTAACCGGTGACCAGGTATCCGACGGACGGCAGGGACACGTGCAGGCCGTCCGCGATGAGTTCCAGGAGGCCGATCGGCAGGTTCTCAGCCGTGTTGAACGTGAACGCGGCCAGCATCAGGGCGGCGAGCACCGCCGGTCCTCTCCGATTCCTGGCGAGTGCGACGGTCACCTCGGCAGTGTGGCAGACAGCGGCGGACGCCGTCCGGCCCGGAGGTGCGGTCCCGGGGCGGGTGCGGTTCAACCGCTCCGAGGGCGGTGGCGTACCTTCCCTACCCATGACGGACATCTACGAGCCGCCCGGACTGGCCGAGTTGACCGGGCTGTTCGAGGCGCTGGGTGCCGGGGACGCGGTGGGCTGGGCGGAGTCGGAGGCCGAGGAGGGCATTCCGCAGCTGGCCCGGTTCCGGTTCCTGCGCATGGTCTGGCAGGACATCGACGCCTGGAGCGCGGCGGCGCCCGGCTGGGCCGAGGCCCGCCGGGAGGACGGCCCTGCGGGCGCGGCCGTCGAACGGGCGCTGCGGCTCGGGCTGACCCCGGCCGAACTCGGCGAGATAGCCCGGGAGATCGCGAAGGAGACCGCGTTCGGTCTGCTCCACGGACTGGGCGGGCCGGCGGACGGCGATCTGCCGCCCGGGACCGAGGCCCGGCTGCCCGGCTGGTGTCTGGCCGAACTGTCGCCCGACGGGCGGCCCACGGGGCGGGTGCTGCGCGCGCTCCACGAGGATCTGGACGAAGCGGAGCCGCAAGGCCCGGCCGGAGGTATCGCATGACCGCGTTCGACGTGAGTGAGCGGCGGATCTGGGAGGGGCGGGCCGAGAGCTACGCCCGGACCTTCGCCCGTCTCTGCGCCCATACGGTGCCCGCCCTGCTGGACGCCGCCGCCGTGGGCTCCGGGACCCGGCTGCTCGACGTGGGGTGCGGCAGCGGCAGCGTGACGGTCGCCGCCGTCGGCCGGGGCGCGGTCGTACGGGCCGTGGACGCCGAACGCGGCATGGCCGAGGCCACCCGGCGGGCCGCGCCCGGGGTGGAGGTGCGCATCGGGACGCTGCCCCAGCTCCCTTACCCCGACGGCGAGTTCGACGCGGCCGTGGCCAACTTCGTGCTCAACCACGTGGGCCGGCCGCTGGACGCGCTCGTCGAACTGCGCCGGATCACCCGCCCCGGCGGCAGGGTCGCCGTGACCATCTGGCAGATGCCCGGGGGCGCCGGCCGGGAACTGGTCGGACGGGCCGCCGAGGCGGCCGGACTGGTCCGGCCCGAATGGCTGGCCACCGTCGACGAGGAACACAACTTCCCGCGCACCGCCCCCGGGCTGGCGGCGCTGCTCACGGCGGCCGGGCTCAGGGACGTACGCAGCGAATCGCTGTCCTGGGAGCACCGGACCGACCCGGAGGAGTGGTGGGCGGGCCCCGCCGCCGGGGTCGCCGCGATCGGGCAGCTGGTCAACAGCCGGGGACCGGAGGGCGTGGCGGCGGCGAAGCGCGAGTACGACGTGCTGAGCGGGGAGTTCGCATCGGAGGGCGGCGACCTGGTCCTCCCGCACCTCGCGCTGCTGGCCCAGGGCAGGGTGTAGCGCCGGCGGGCCGCCGCGGCCCCCTTACCGGCCGGTGCGGCGGTCGAGGACCGGCCGCCGCAGCCCTCTTCCCCGCCGGTGCGACGTCCGAGGACCGGCCGCCTTCCCCTTGTCCGTCAGGGGTGTTCGCCGGCCGGAGCGGCGCCGCTGAGGTGGCGGGCCACTTCGGCAGGGTGGGTCAGCTGGGGGTAGTGCCCGGCCCCGGCGAGCTCGGTCACCGGGTGGACCGTGGCGGCGGTCAGCGGGTCGGCCGAGCCCACGACGATCCGGACCGGGACGGTCACCCGGTCCAGCAGGGCCCGCGACCTGTCGCGCGCGGCCGCCCCCGTACGCATGGCAGCCACCACCCGCCGCGCCACCCCGCGGCGGCGCAGGTCCGCCGCCGCGCTCTCGGCCGCCGGCCCGGCGGGGACGCCGAGGAACCGGGCCAGCCGGGCGGCGGACACCCGGCGCAGCAGCGCAACGGCGAGTGCCGAGCGGGTGAGCCGGGGCGGGGGCGCCTGGAGGAACGCGGGTGACACCAGGACGAGTTCGCTGACGCGGTCCGGATGGTCGACGGCGAAGCGCAGAGCGGGCCCGCAGGCCAGGGAGTGCGCGACCAGCGCCGGGCGGGTGCGGACCGGCTCCATCAGGCCGTCCAGCCAGGCGTCCACGGAACGGCGGCGCAGGGCGGGCAGCGCCGCGGCCCACTCGACCAGGTGGAGCGCCCCGGTGTACCGGCGCAACCGGGAGTGCCCCCGTGCGATCAAGAAGCCGAACCGCCGGCCCGTCCTGAGGACCCGGGCCAGACGAGACACGGTCCAGCCCGGCCGCTGGGCCCTCAACCAGACCACGAAGCCGAGGAGCAACCGCCGAGCCGGAAGACCGGTACTCAGGGAAACCCGAGCCCCGTCACCGCCTACGGATTAGGTGACGAGGGACCGAGGATGCCGATCGGTCCCTCGGCTCGGGCCCGGGCGAAGGCAGTGGGGGGCCTCTGGCAGCCCGAGGCCCCCACGACGGCGCCAAGGGCCGCGGCGCGTCGGGGCTGCGGGCTCAGGTCAGCCAATCCAGTCTCGGAATCGGGCGTGTGATGGTCCGCAGGCGCCGTCGGCCAAGGCGTCCTCGTAAGCCTGCCTGGCTACGGCTTCCATCTCTTCCGCCGAGGTGCCAGCGGACACGAGGGCCCCCGAGCCGACCGCTGAGTGGATCGTGCATCGCGGATAGACCGGCTGAACGGCGTACCACCCCAAGGCGACAACGGCAGCCAGCATGGCCAGGGTGATGAAGCGGCGTCTGGGTGTGCGGAAGAACGGGTTGATCACCTACGGATGGTACGGAGCTGCCTGACCCGCTGGCCCGCGCCCCACTCCGCACAGACGAGGCAACGATCCCCGCAGCTCTAAGGCAACTGCATTGCCCTGCGCAGGCCCCTGGCGGCCGGGACGGCGAACGGCCCCGCCCGGTGGGGCGGGGCCGTTCGCGGTGTGTCCGGCTCAGTCGCTGGAGACGGTGACCTTCTCGTCGTTGTTGAGCTGCTCGACCAGCTGCTTGACCTTGGCCTTGTCCCAGACCAGGTTGCCGCCCGTGGAGCCGGAGATCGGCATGTTCATCGACTTGCCGTCGCCGCCAGTGACGCCCTTCATGGCGAAGAACATCTGGCCCAGGTCCCAGAGCGACATGTCCTTGTCGACGACGAGCGTGTCCAGGCCGGCGCCCATCGTCGGGTACAGCTTGAACGGGTTGAGGATCGTCGACGGCGTAGCCGTCTGGTTCGCCAGCGCCGCGAGGAACTTCTGCTGGTTCTTCGTACGGTCCAGGTCGCTGGCCGCGAAGGCGTACCGGGTGCGGACGAAGGCGAGGGACTGCTCGCCGTTCAGCGTCTGCTTGCCCGCCTTGAAGTCCGCGCCCGAGTTCTTGTCCTTGAACGCCTTCGGGATGTCGAGCTCGACCCCGCCGATCGCGTCCACGATCTGGGCGAAACCGCCGAAGCCGATCTCGACGTAGTGGTCGATGTGCAGACCGGTGTTGAACTCAACGGTACGGACGAGCAGTTCGGGTCCGTCCTCGGCGTACGCGGCGTTCAGCTTGGTCGTGCGGCCCTTGCCCTCGTACTTCTTGCCGGAGTCGGAGCCGACGAACGAGGGGATCTCGACGTTCGAGTCACGCGGCAGCGAGACCAGCGTCGGGCCGTCGCCGCCGTCGTGCAGGATCATCATCGAGTCGGTCCGCTTGCCCTCGGCGGAGCCGGTGTGGAGCTTCTTCTTGTCCTCGGCGGTCATGCCCTCGCGGCTGTCCGAGCCGACGATCAGGTAGTTCGTGCCGTCGCCCGCCTTCGGCCGCTCGATGACCTTGGAGAGGTCGACGTCGCGCTTCAGCTTGGAGTCGGCCCAGAAGTACGTACCGATGGAGACGCCGAGCACCAGGACCACCAGGACCAGCGCGCCGATCTTGATCCGGCGCCGCCAGTCCGGCGCGGCCGCCGGGCGCCCCTGGACGTATCCGCCGTCGCCGGGACCGCCGCCCTGGCCCCCGCGCCCGCCGCCGTTGCTACCGCCGTAGACCTGGCCCGTGTTGTAGCCGCTGTCGTACTGCGGGCCGTCGTCGTAGCCGCCGGGCTGCTGCGGTACCTGCCGCTGTCTGGGCGGCGCGGAACGCCGCTGCGAGGGAGCGGGCTGCTGGGGCGGGACGGGGCGCTGGACGTGCGGCATCGCGCGGGCGCTCTCGGGCCGGTCGCTCGCGCTTCCCTGCCCGTAGCGGTTGCCGCCGCGGTTGTCGTCGTTCCAGCCCTCGGGCCAATCGTTCATGCCGTCCAGTGTGCAGGCCGGGCCCACTGCTATTACAGGGTGTAAGGGAAATCGGACCTCGGCTGTTGCGAAGCTGATGCATTGCGACGGCGTCGAAGCCCCCGCATAAGGTGGAGGGCATGACAGATCAGGCCCCGCGCCCGGAGGGCGACATTCCGGGCAAGCCGACCGCGGCCTCCCGGACCACCCTCAGCCACATCATGACCGGCAACGACACGAATCTGCTGGGCACGGTGCACGGTGGCGTGATCATGAAGCTGGTCGACGACGCGGCGGGCGCCGTCGCGGGCCGGCATTCCGGCGGCCCCGCCGTGACGGCCTCGATGGACGAGATGGTCTTCCTGGAGCCGGTCCGCGTCGGTGACCTTGTTCACGTCCGCGCCCAGGTGAACTGGACCGGCCGCTCCTCGATGGAGGTCGGCGTCCGCGTCATGGCCGAGCGCTGGAACGAGTCGACCCCGGCGCAGCAGGTCGGCAGCGCCTACCTGGTGTTCGCGGCGGTCGACGCGGACGGCCGTCCCCGCGCCGTACCGCCGGTGATCCCGGAGACCGAGCGTGACAACCGGCGCTACCAGGAGGCGCAGATCCGCCGTACGCACCGGCTGGCCCGGCGCCGCGCGATCCGGGAACTGCGCGAGAAGCGCGCCGCCGACGGCATCGAGGACTGAGGGGCCCGGGGCTCGCGGACCGAGAGCCACGGACCACGGGCCGCTGTTACATACGGGGGCTCACGGGCAGGTCACCTCGTCGCCCGTGACGGCCCCGAACCTGCTCGGATCGGGCTCCTCGGCCCGGACCCGCTCCACCTTCGCGTAGTCCGCGCCCGCGGTCACCTTCATCGTCGGGCCCTGGCCCTTCACCGCCTTCAGCTCCGCCCCCGGCAGCGCCGCCGCCAGCGACTTCGCGGACCGGTCCCAGCGCGGGTCGTACGTGACCAGGGTGTGCTTGAGATCGCGCAGCTCCGCGTTGAGCGGGGCCCTGGTGGTGTCGAAGCCGGTGCCGTGCAGCGCGGTGTCGACCGTGCCGCCGAGGCCGTCCTTCGGGGTCCCGTTGTAGACCTGGACCCGGATCTGCTGCGGCGGCACGTCCACCTTCTTCGCCGGGGCCTGCTCGGGCCGCTTCACCGTGAGCGGTTTGTCCTCGCGCAGCGCCTGGAACAGCTGCTTCGACTTCGTGGGGTCCCACTTCACGGTCGAGCCGATGCCCTTGACCGGGAAGGCGACATCGCTCATCGGCACCGAGGTGAATTCGGAGGAGGCCGCGGAGAAGCCCCGCATCGCCTGGCCGAGGTCGAGCATCTGCTGCGTGTCGAAGCCCTTGTCGGCCCGTACCGACTTCAGCATCGTCGAGGCGACCTCGCGGAATTTCACCGGGTTCAGCAGCACCCCGCTGCTGGTCGCCTGCTTGATCAGCGAGGCCATGAACTTCTGCTGGCGCTGCATGCGGCCCAGGTCTGCGGCGCCGTCGATGTGCCGGGAGCGTACGTACTGGAGGGCCTGGCCACCGTCCAGGTCATGGGTGCCGGCCGCGAGGTCGAGACCCGTGTAGGAGTCCTTCATCGGCCGGGTGGTGCAGATCTGCACCCCGCCCAGGGTGTCGACCGTCGTCATGAAGCTGGTGAAGTCGACCTCCAGGTAGTGGTCGACCTTGACGCCGGTCATGTGCTCGACCGTCCGCACGGTCAGACCGGGCCCGCCCTCGGCATAGGCGGCGTTCAGCTTCACCGGATGGGCCGCGTGCTCCTCGCCGGTGTTCCGGTCCCGGTGCTCGGGGATCTCGGCGTAGCTGTCGCGCGGCAGGCTGACGATGCTGGCGCGCTTCTTGTCCGCCGACAGGTGCACCAGCATGATCGTGTCGGTGCAGTGGCAGGGCGCACCGCCCAGCCGGTACTTCGCCTTCTCCTCCTTGGTGATCCGGTCGCGGCCGTCCGTGCCGACCAGCAGCAGGTTCATGCCGTGACCGCCCGCGGGCCGGTTCTTCATGTCCTTGAACGGGTCGATCCGGTCGATCCCGTTCTCCAGGTTCGTCACGACGGCATGGCCGATGCCGCCGGCCCCGAGGACCAGCACGGACAGGCCGGTCGCCATCCGCATGCCCCAGCGTGGTCTCTCGTCCTGCTTTCTTGGCCGCCTGCGCTGCGGGGGAGCGGCGCGTGGCCGGGGCGGACGGGGGGAGCGGTGCGGCGTGGGCACGGGGGGACACCTCCGCGGTGCAAGGGGGACCTGTCGCACGGTAGGCCCATACGATCTGCATCCCGGTCCGCGACCCGGCGGCGCGCGCCGGGTTCCCCCATTCGCGGTAACGTGGCGGCCGAATATCGCCGCCTGGTGGGGTTCGGACCCCCGGCGCCCCCGAGGACCCCCCGAGGACCACATGTCTGCCGCGCAGCACCCCGCCGTCTCCGTGATCATGCCGGTGCTCAATGAGGAGCGCCATCTCAGGAACTCCGTCCGGCACATCCTGGAGCAGGAGTACGACGGTGAGATGGAGGTGGTGATCGCGCTCGGCCCGTCCACGGACCGCACCGACGAGATCGCCGCCGAACTGGTCGCCGAGGACCCCCGGGTCCACACCGTGCCGAACCCGACCGGCCGCACCCCCGCCGCGCTCAACGCCGCGATCAAGGCCTCCAGCCACCCGGTCGTGGTGCGCGTCGACGGGCACGGGATGCTCTCGCCGAACTACATCGCGACCGCCGTCCGGCTCCTGGACGAGACGGGCGCGCAGAACGTCGGCGGCATCATGCAGGCCGAGGGCGAGAACGCCTGGGAGGACGCCGTCGCCGCGGCCATGACCTCGAAGATCGGCGTCGGCAACGCGGCCTTCCACACCGGTGGCCAGGCCGGACCGGCCGAGACCGTGTTCCTGGGCGTCTTCCGCCGGGAGGCCCTGGAGAAGGCCGACGGGTACAACATCGAGTTCATCCGCGCCCAGGACTGGGAACTGAACTTCCGCATCCGGGAGGCCGGCGGCCTGATCTGGTTCTCGCCCGAGCTGCGGGTGCAGTACCGCCCCCGCCCCTCCGTCCGGGCGCTGGCCAAGCAGTACAAGGACTACGGCCGCTGGCGCCACGTCGTCGCCCGCTACCACTCCGGCTCGATCAACCTGCGCTACCTGGCCCCGCCGACCGCCGTCGTCGCCATCGCGGCGGGCATCGTCGTCGGCGCCGCGGTCACCCCGTGGGCGCTGCTCGTCCCGGCCGGGTACGTCGCGGCCATCGCCGCCGGATCGGTCCCGGCCGGCAAGGGACTGCCGCTGAAGGCGCGGGCACAGATCCCGGTGGCGCTGGCCACCATGCACATGTCGTGGGGGTACGGCTTCCTGACCAGCCCGCGCTCGCTGGCGAAGCGCGTCATCGCCAGCCGCCGCCCGGCGGTCAGCGAGCCGGGCACCCCGGTGGCCTGAGCACGGCCGCACAGACGTGGGGGGGGGGGGGGGGGGGGGGGCCGGCGCCCCCCCCCCCCCCCGCGCGCCCCCCCCCCCGGCCCCCCCCCCCCCCCCCCGCGGGGGGGGGGGGGCGGGCCCCCGCCCCCGCCCGCCCCGCCGCCCCCCCCGGCCCCCCCCCCCCCCCGACCCCCGGGGGGCGGGGGCCCCCCCCCCCGGGGGGGCCCCCCCCGCCCCCCCCCGCGGGGGGGGGGCCCCCCCCCCCGCCCCGCCCCCCCCCCCCCACGTTCGTACCCGCGGACTCGCGGACGGACCGCTACATCTGGCGGTAGGGCCAGTACACGTCCATGCACTCGTCCGTCTTGGCACCGTTGACCGACTCGGTGTCCTCCAGCGGGTCGCTGTCGTCCGCCGCGGCCTTCGGGAACGTGGACCCCGTCCGCCAGTCCGAGCCGACCGTGAGCGTCAGCCCGGCCCCGTCCGGGGTCTCCTTCACGGCGCTCGTCGGCATCGAGAGCGCCTTGGCGACCGACAGCGCGTCCGACCTGCCCTGTGCGCCGGAGCTCTTCGGATAGGTCACCTCGGTCGTTCGCGCCGAGCCGGGATCGGGCGAGGCGTCCGCCTCGGTGAAGCCCTTGGCCTTCAGCAGGTCCCGGACGACCCCGGCACGGCCGTCGGTGGCCGCCTGCCCGTCGCCGGAGGTGCCGTTGACAACGGTCACACCGAGGGAGGCGGGAGCGCCGGCCTTCGGTCCGGCCGCCGCCTTCTTCTTCGCCTTGGCGCGGTCCTTCGGGTCGAGCGACTGGTCGTCCCGGATCAGCCCCCAGAGCTTGTCCGCGGAGCCCGGCTTCGGCAGCACGTGGGCCTCGGGGTCCTCGGGGTCCTGGATCCGAGGCATCGTCAGCATGTTCATCTTGTCCAGCGGCACGTTCTTCAGCTGCATGCCGAGGTCGAACAGCTTCTTCACCGTGCCGATCTCCTCGGAGACCTGGAGCGACTTCGTCCCGGTCTCGGCGAGGTTCATCAGCCGTCCGGTGTCCGTGAACGCGTTCTGGCTCTTCAGCTCACGCAGGACCGAGTTCAGGTACATGTGCTGCGCCTTGGACCGGCCGATGTCGCTCTCGAAGGCGTGCCGGGTACGCAGCCACTTCAGCGCGTCCTCGCCCTTGATCTTGTGCCGGCCCGCCGTCAGCCTCAGGTGGGAGCCACCGGGCACACCGGGCTTGGACACGTCGTTGACGTTCTGCTTCACACAGACCCAGGCGCCGCCCACGGCGTCCGCCATGTCCACCACACCCGCGAAGTCGACCATCATCCAGTGGTCGATGTAGACCCCGGTGAGCTTCTCCCAGGTGTCCAGGGTGCAGCCGGGGCCGCCGCGCAGCGTCTCGTTGATGATGCCGTTGCTGGCGGGGTACTTCTGGTGGGTGTCGGGGTTCTCGCAGGCGGGGATGTCGACGCGGGTGTCGCGCGGGATGCTGACGACCGAGGCGTTCTTCCGGTCGGCCGAGACGTGGAGCAGCATCTGCACGTCGGCCAGCGGTGTGCCGCCCACGCTCTCCTTCGACCCGCCGAGCTTGAGGTTCTCCTTGCTGTTGCGGCTGTCGGAGCCGATCAGCAGTAGGTTCAGCGGGGTCTGGCCCGCGGCGTTCGGCGCGGTCTTCTTCGCCGCGCTGTTGCCCGCGCTGCGCGCCCCCTTGCGGAGGTTGCCGTTCAGGTGCTCGTACCAGAGATAACCGGCGGCGCCGGTGCCGAGTATGACGAAGGCGAGGGAGAAGGCGATCCAGCGCAGCACCCGCCGCTTCTTCGTCCGGCCGGCGCGGCGGGAACGCCCCCGGCGCCCGCCGTGGCCGCCGGCGCGGCGGCTGCCGCCCCCGCCCTTCTCGGCGCGACGGCTGCCGCCGCCTTCCCCCTCGGCCTTCGGGGCGTCGCCCTTCCCGTCCTCGTAGAGAGCGTCGTCCCAGCCGAGTTGCCCGGCATGCCGGACCCGTGGCCGTGTTCCCTCCCCTGGCGTGCTGCTCCGTCCCACCGGGACCCCCCTGCTGCTCAGACTCGCGATATCGCGCAGTGACCCGGTGTCACTTGGCGCACTCTGCCTTGTCGGCACTGGCCTTCGGAATGTCGATCTTGGCCGGGCCGGTGATGGGGGTGCCCGCGGCCTTGAAGTCCGCCCCCAGTGTCAGCACCATCGCCTGGAGCCCCTCGGCATCGGTGGTGCCCTTCTTGAGCGACGATCCGGGGAGCCCCATCATCGCGGCGAGCGCCCGCGCCTGGTCCGCCTGGTTCGGGGCGTACGCGAGCGTCGTCTTGGCGGCCTTCGCCGGGGCGTTGGCCTTGTTCGTGGACTTGAGGACGCCCTTCTCGTTCTGCAGCCAGGTCACGGTCTGCTGAGCGGCTCCGGGGATCCCGCCGCCGTTGTAGACGTCGACGCGTACGTCGCCGGCCGCGGCCTTGGTGCCCTTGAGGAGCGCGTCCTGCTTGCCCTTGGCCGCCTTCTTCTGCGCGGCCACCTCGGTCAGTGAGGTGTCGGCCTGCATCATCGAGAACAGCTGCGGAGCCTTCACCGGGTCCACCACGACCGTGATCGGCTTCGGCTCGGCCGGGTTGTCGATCACCGGAAGCGTGACGAACGAGATGTTCTTCGTGTCGATCTTCGTGAGTTCCTTGGCCAGCGAGGTCAGCTTCGGCACCGAGCCGATGGCCTTGTCGACCGTCAGGGCCTTCGTCGCCGCGTCCGCGAGCTTGAACAGCTTCGTCGGGCTGGTCAGCGTGTCGTCCGACTTCATCTGCCGGATCATCGAGCCGATGAACTGCTGCTGGACCTTGATCCGGTCCAGGTCGCTGCCGTTGGCGAAGCTGTGCCGGGTCCGCACGAACGCCAGCGCCTGCTCGCCCTGGATGGTGTGCTCGCCCGCCGAGAGGTCCAGATGCGAGTCGGCGTCCTTGACCGGCTTAGCGAGGCAGACCTTCACGCCGCCGACCGCGGTGGACAGCTCCTTGACCGCGTTGAAGTCGACCATCATGAAGTGGTCGACCTTGAGGCCGGTGAGCTCCTTGACGGTCTCCATCGTGCAGCCCGGGTCGCGTCCCTCCTGGCCGAGGCTGACGTTGAACCGGATGTTCTCGGTGCCCGGGATGACCTTGTCCGAGCCGTCCGGCTGCCTGGACTTGCATTCCGGGATGTTGGTGACGAGGTCGCGGGGGATGCTCAGCGCCGTGGCGTTGGTGCGGTCCTTGGAGACGTGGAACAGGATGTTGGTATCGGCATGGCCGGTACTGCCCTTGTCGCCGTAGCCCTCGTTGCCCTTGCCGGTCCGCTTGTCCGTACCGATGACCAATATGTTGAGGGGCGCGTTGGCCGTGGCGACGTCCTTGTTGCCGGCGTCGCCGATGTCCACGGTGTTCAGGTTGCCGTTGAAATGCTGATACAGCACGTAACCGCCGACCGAGACACCGACGAGCAGGAAGGCCATCACGCCGCCCGTCCAGAGCAGCGCCTTCTTGCGGCGGGCCTTGGGAGCCTTGCGCTTGCGGCGGCCGGCGCCGTTCTCGTTCGAGGACGGAGACGAACTCTCCTGGCCGCGGCTGTCCTGTCCGCGGGCCGAACGACGGCCGCCCTGCCTGGGCACTTCGCGGCTCGGACCGGCACCGCGTCCGCCGCCGTCGCGCGGGGAGTCCCGTCGCCGGCCCGCGTCGTCACGGCCGGCGCCCTCACGGCCGGCGTCTCTGCGCCGGGCGCCGCGAGGTGCCGGAGTGGTCGGGGCGCCGCCCGAATCCCCTCCGGATTGGTGCAGTCGCAGTTCGTAGTCGCCGGTGTCCGGGTTGAGGACCCATTGGTCTGCGGGATCGATGTCTTCCGCCCGCCCACGGCCTTGTGCATCCACGGTTGCTTGAGTCCTCCGTCGGTGCCACGCGAGGCGCCTCCCCCGATAAGGCGCTCAATCTTTCGCTCCGGAAGTGCTCGGCCCGAGGGCCCGGAGCAACCGGATCGCGTCACACTATCCGTCCGGTTCGGCGCCGAGCGATGGGCGTGACATATTCCACGGCCCTTACAACCGGGCATTCTTCCCATTGCACGCCGAACGTTGATGTCTGCTTGGTGATTGCTTTACTGCTTGCACAGGTCGGTCGCGGCGTTGTTACCCGAATAGGTGGGTGTGGGGCTTGGGCTCCGGGCGCCCGATGCCCCGTCCGCGGGTTCGCCCGACCGGTTCTTGCTGTCTTCATCCTGTGAATGTTCCGAACCCTCCCCGTGGCCGGTGTTCCCGCCGTCGTCGCCGTTGAGCTGATCCGCGGGAACCACGGTGAGCGGCTTGTCGTCGCGCAGTTGCTTGAAGAGCCTGTCCGCATCGGGCTGTACCAGTTCGTCCCGGTTCCGGTTGGCCGCGTACGGCTGTCGAGGAACGGTCAGGAACTGAACCTTGTCGGTCGGTACGTTGCGCATGCCGCGTACCAGTTCGTACAGGTCCTTCAGGGTGTCCAGCCCCGGGTCCGTGGTCAGCGCCTTCGTCGCCGCGTCCAGGACCGGGTAGAGCCGGGTCGGGTTGAGCAGTACGCCGTTGCTCTGCGCCTTGTTGACGAGCGCGCCCAGGAACTGCTGCTGGCGGTCCATCCGTTCGGTGTCACTGCCGTTGCCGATCGACTTGCGCACCCGTACGTAGCCCAGCGCCTGCTCGCCGTTGAGCTTCTGGCGGCCCGCCGGGAGCTTGAGGTGGGCCGCGCTGTCGTTGATCGGGTCCTTGAGGCAGATCTCCACGCCGTTCACGGCGTCGACCATGTCCTTGAAGCCGTTGAAGTCGACGACCATGTAGTGATCGATGCGGACGCCCGTCATCTTTTCGACGGTCCGGATGGTGCAGGCGGTTCCACCGAACTCGAAAGCCCAGTTGAACTGGGCGAATTGCGGTCTGCTGACAGTTTTGTCCTGCTTGTGGCAGGCCGGGATGTTCGCCATCAGGTCGCGAGGGATGGACATCGCGGTGGCGCTTTTCCGGTTCGCGGCCAGGTGCAGCAGGATCGTGGTGTCCGAACGCTGGCTGCCGCCGTCGTCGCGGCCGTACTTGCGGTTGTCCCCGGCCCGGCTGTCGGAGCCGATGAGCAGGATGTTCTCCGCGTCATGGACGACGGACGCGGGGCGCTCCTTCTCGTACGCCTTGAGTTCGGCGGCCGCGGAGGTGTCCGTCTTGATGTTGCCGTCGAGCTTCTTGTACAGCCACCAGCCGGCGCCCGCCGCGACGAGGACGACGAACGAGGCCCCCAGCGCGGTCCACCGCAGCCAGTGCCGCTTGCGCTTGACGGTGATGTCGAGGGTCGGGCCGGCCCCCGGCCCCTCGGGCGGCGACCCGTCCGGGGCCCCGGCGCCGTTCCCGCCGCCCGAGCCGCCCCCGGCCCCGCTGCCCGAGCCGCTGCGGGTCTCGCCGCCCGGGGTGATCGCGGGGGTGTTCTCCGGGGAACCGTCGGAGGCGTCCCCCGAAGTGTTCCCGGGGGCATCCCCCGAGGTGTTCCCGGAGACGTTGTCCGAGGGGTTCTCCGGCGCGGGCTTCCCGCCGCGCTCCGCGCCGGGCGATCCGTCCGGCGTCTGGTCCTCGCCCGCAGCCGAGTCGTCGGGGTCGGCCGGAGTGCCGGCACTTTCGGTCACGTCTGCGTCCATCCTTCACGTTCGGCGGCGCGATGGGCCGCCGGTTGCAGAAGTAGACGGCTGAACCTCACGCTTGGTTGTGCCTTGAGTGGTCTGTACCGCAGATCATGTACCGGAGTTGACGTATCGCCCGGAGGGCTCGGCCCACGATGGGCCGGACGGGTGGCCCTCGGACCGCTTGTCGTACCGCGGCGCCCCGTCTCCCGCGCGGAGCGCCGCCGTACCGGCCGCCGTCACACCGTCAGGGTGACCCGCTCGCTCTCGACGCGCTGCGCCAGCCCGTCCGCACCCAGCTCCCCGAGATGCCGGCACAGCACCACGGAGCCCCCGGTCGCCAGCGGAGCGAAGAGCCCGGCGCTGAGGCCGTCCCAGGTGCCGTACGTACGCCCCGAGAGCAGCCGCGATCCGGCACCCAGGCCCAGCCCCGCACCGTCCGCGCGAGCCCGCGCGACCAGCTCCGCCGAACTGAGCGCGACCTCGCCCACGGTCAGCGCCGGCGCGTCCGGGTCCACCGGGGCGAACGGGGCGAACCGGTCGCCCTGTCCGGGCACCTCCACCGCGTAGTCCGCGAAGCCCTCGGGCGGCTGCGGGAACCTGCCGCCCATCGGGCGCAGCGCCAGCGCGATCCGCTCACCGCGGCAGGCCCGCGCCGTGTCCAGGGTGTCCGGTCCGGTGACGACGAGATCGGCGGCGGCCGGGTCGCCGCCCACCTCCGCGACGACGCCGACCGAGGAACAGGCGAGCAGCCAGACCGCGGACTGCCAGTGCGCGGGGAGCAGCAGGGCGAGCCGGTCGCCGGGCTCGGCGGCGAGATCGCCCTGCAGCAGATTGGCGGTCTTGGCCACCCAATTGGCGAAGGTGGCCACCGACAGTTCCACGCGTTCTCCGGTGGCGTCGTCGTAGAAAGTGACCATGGGGCGGGCCGGGTCCGCGGCAAGCGCGGAACGCAGCAGGTCGGCAGGGGTGCGGTCGCTGGCGTTCATCCGCGCAAGGGTACGTGGCGGTGGCGGGCCGGGCGGGGCGCCGCGGGTGACCCGTACACCGGTTCGGCAGACGGGCCGTCAATTGCCGGAAGAAACACCGGTCGCCGGAGTTGTCCAATTGTGCGAAGGATCATCTGTATGCGTGCCTTCATTGCATCCTCCATCGGTGTCACCTGCGCGGCAGCTCTCGCGCTGCCGCTCGCCGCGCCCGCCGGCGCCGCCTCCGACACCCCCGCCCACTCGACCACCGCGGGCTCCGTGCCCGCCGAGGCGTCAGAACCCGCCGCACTGGCCGGTTCGACGCAGTCGCTGGCCCTGTCCCCCCTGTCCACCGCCTCCGCGCGGGCCCCCGGTGAACCCGTGCCGGTGGCCGGCGGGCAAGGGCTGACCGAGCGCGACGTCCACCCGTTCTCCATGGTCGGCGTCGTCTGGGACGACGTGGACACCGAACTCCACGGCACCGCCCAGGTCCGTACCCGCTCCACCGGCACCGGCCGGTGGTCCGGCTGGCAGGACCTGGAGACGCACAACGCCGAGCACTCCGCCGACCCCGGCACCGCCGAACGCGCGTCGAGCGCCGTCCGAGGCGCCACCGCCCCGCTCTGGGTCGGCGCGTCCGACGGCGTCGAGGTCCGGGTGGACCCCGGGGCCCCGGACACGGCCGGCACCCGTGACGCCTCCGCCGGCCCCGTACCGCTGCCCGCCGGGCTGCACCTCGAACTCGTCGACCCCGGCAAGGACCCGCAGGAGCTCCCCGACACCGGTGCCGCGGGGGCCGACCGCGCCGCGGTTCAGGGGGCCACCGCACTCCCCGCCCTGAGCAGGTCCGCGACCGACGCGGCAGCCGGCTACGCCCCGGGCGCCAAGCCGTACATCGGACCCCGCCCGCGCATCATCACCCGCAAGGGCTGGGGCGCCGACGAGAAGATCCGCGAGAAGGCCTTCGCCTACACCAAGACCGTCAAGGCGGCCTTCGTCCACCACAGCGCCACCGGCAACAACTACAGCTGCTCCCAGGCGCCCGCGGTGCTGCGCGGCATCTACCGCTACCACGTCAAGAGCAACGGCTGGCGGGACATCGGCTACAACTTCGCCGTCGACAAGTGCGGAAACATCTACGAGGGCCGGGCCGGCGGCGTGACGAAGGCCGTCATGGGCGCGCACACCCTCGGCTTCAACACCAACACCATGGGCATCGTGGTGCTCGGGAGCTTCAGCGGCACCAACCCGCCCGCCGCTTCGGTCAACGCCGTCGCCAAGCTCACCGCCTGGAAGCTCGGCCTCTTCAAGGCCAACCCGAAGGGCAAGGTGACGCTGGTCTCGGGCGGAAGCAACAAGTACAAGAAGGGAAAGAAGGTCACACTCAACGTCATCTCAGGTCACCGGGACGGTTTCGCAACCGAATGCCCCGGAGCGCGTCTCTACAAGAAGCTCGGCACGACCCGGACCAGCTCGGCCCGGCTCCAGGGCCGCTGACCCGGAAGGAGCCGAGGGCACCGACCGCGCCCGGGGCCTGCTGCGGGCTGCTGGCCGAGGACACCCCGTCCGGTCTGCATACACTGGCCAGCCGAAGAAGCCGGTGTCCGATCCCCGCTGGGCCCGGGTGGGGATCGGACACCGGCTTCTCACCCGGCCCGGCCCCAGCAGGAAGCAGAGACAGTGCTGTGACAGAGGCAAAAGAAGCGATTCTCCTGGTCGGTGGCAAGGGAACCCGGCTGCGCCCGCTCACGGTGCACACCCCGAAACCCATGGTTCCGGCAGCGGGCGTCCCCTTCCTCACGCACCAGCTGGCGCGTGCACGGGCCGCCGGGGTCGAGCACATCGTCCTCGCGACGTCGTACCTGGCGGAGGTCTTCGAGCCGCACTTCGGCGACGGTTCCGAGCTCGGCCTCCACATCGAGTACGTCACCGAACGCGAACCGCTCGGCACCGGCGGCGCCATCCGCAACGTCGCCGCACGGCTCACCTCAGGGCCGGACGAACCGGTCCTCATCTTCAACGGCGACATCCTCACCGGCCTCGACATCCGGGCACTGGTCACCTCGCACGCCGACTCCGGGGCGGACGTCTCGCTCCACCTCACCCGGGTCGAGGACCCGCGCGCCTTCGGCCTCGTACCGACCGACGGCACGGGCAGGGTCACCGCGTTCCTGGAGAAGCCGCAGACCCCCGAGGAGATCGTCACCGACCAGGTGAACGCGGGCGCGTACATCTTCCGCCGGTCGGTCATCGACACCATCCCGGCCGGCCGCCCGGTCTCCGTGGAGCGCGAGACCTTCCCCGGACTGCTCGCTTCCGGCGCACATCTCCAGGGCATGGTCGACTCCACGTACTGGCTGGATCTGGGTACCCCGCAGGCCTTCATACGCGGCTCCGCCGACCTGGTGCTCGGCCGCGCACCCTCCCCGGCCGTCCCCGGCCGGTGCGGCGACCGGCTCGTGCTGCCGACCGCAACCGTCGCTCCCGACGCCAAACTCACCGGCGGCACGGTCATCGGCGCCGACGCGGTCATCGGCGCGGGCGCCAGGATCGAGGGCTCCGCCGTGCTGGCGGGCGCGATCGTCGAACCCGGCGCGGTGATCACCGACTCCCTGGTCGGCGCGGGCGCCAGGATCGGCAGCCGTACGGTGCTGGCCGGCGCGGTCGTCGGCGACGGGGCCAAGGTCGGCGCCGACAACGAACTGCGTGACGGCGTCCGGATCTGGTGCGGGGCACATCTGCCCGCCGCGTCGGTCCGCTTCTCCTCGGACGAATGACCGGGGCGAGCCGCTCTCCCAGCACACCCCGATTGGCCGGAATCAGCCGTACCCTCGACAGGCACCCCCGACTACCGAGGACCTCACCCGTGGCAGGACGATTCGCTCCCCGCAGCGCCCCCCACGCGGCCGTCCCGCGCCAGGTGACGACGCCCGAACCGGCGGCGCTGACCCGCGACTGGACCCCGCCGGGCCGGTTCGACCTGCGGCTCGTCCTCGGCCCGCTGCGCCGGGGCCCCGCCGACCCCACCTTCCGGATGTCCGCCGACGGCTCCGTCCGCCGCGCCAGCCGCACCCCCGCGGGCCCCGGCACCCTCCACGTCGTCGCCCGCGAAGGACGGATCGAGGCGGCCGCCTGGGGGCCCGGCGCGGCCTGGCTCCTCGACCAGCTGCCGACGCTGCTGGGCGCGTCCGACGAACCGGAGGCCTTCACCCCGCGCCACCGGCTGCTCGCGGTGACCCATCACCGGCGGCCGGGCCTGCGGCTGCTGCGCACCGGCCTGGTCATGGAGTCCCTGATCCCGTCGGTCCTGGAACAGAAGGTCACCACGGACGAGGCGTACCGCGCGTGGCGCCTCCTGGTCCGCAAGTACGGGGAGCCCGCGCCGGGCCCGCAGGAGTACGGCCTCTACGTCATGCCGGACGCCCGCACCTGGTCGCTGATCCCGTCCTGGGAGTGGCACCGGGCGGGCGTGGACAGCAAGCGCTCGGCGACGATCCTGCGCGCGGTCCGGGTGGCCCGCCGCATGGAGGAGGCCGCCGCCATGGAGCTGACCGAGGCGATGGCCCGCCTCCAGGTGATCCCGGGCATCGGGCCCTGGACGGCCGCCGAGACCCTGCAGCGCTCCAACGGCGACCCGGACGCGGTGACGGTGGGGGACCTCCACCTGCCCGGCATCGTCGGTCACGCGCTGGCCGGCAACCGGAACGCCGACGACGAGGAGATGCTGACCCTGCTGTCCCCCTACGAGGGCCAGCGCCACCGGGCCACCCGCCTGATCATGCTCTCCGGCAACACCCCGCCCCGCCACGCCCCAAGAATGACAAGAGGCGACATCGCCCGCCTGTAGGCCCCGCAGCCAGTTCAGGCCCGTCCGGCCAGTTCAAGCCCGTCCGGCGATTGAGGACCCGGGGTCCGGGGCAGAGCCCCGAAGCCAGCCCCCGCCGCCGCACCCCGCACCGCACCCGTACACACCGCCCCCCAAAAAAGGGCGGCCACAGCCTCACCGCACCGCGACGAACGCCTCCGCGTCCCGAACCCCCCGCGCCGGAGGCGCCCCCGCGGCCCGCCCCACCGCCACCGCGCCCAGCGGATCCCACGACGCCGGCAGCGACAGCACCTCCCGTACGACATCGCGGCAGAACATCGTCGAGGACACCCACGCCGACCCCAGCTGCTCACCCGCCAGCGCGACCAGGAAGTTCTGGATCCCGGCACCGGCGGCGACCACGAACATCTCGCGCTCGGCCATGTCCCGCCGCTCGTCCCCGTACGTGTGGGAGCCGTCCATCACCAGGCACGGCACCACCAGATACGGCGCCCGGCGCAGCACATCGCCCCGCCGCACCCGCTTGGCGACCGACTCCTCGCTCTTCCCGTCACGCCGCAGATCCGCGATCCACGCGTCCCGCATCGCGTCCAGCAGCCGGGTCCGCGACTCGGGGGACTCCAGCAGCACGAACCGCCACGGCGTCGTGTGGTGCGGCGCGGGCGCCGTCACCGCCGCGGCCACGGCCCGCCGCACCGCACCCGGGTCCACCGGCTCGTCGGTGAACTCGCGCACCGTGCGCCGCTGGGTCATCGCCTCCCGTACCGCCTCGGACGTGCCCAGCCGGAACATGTCATCGGCCGCGACCCGCACCATCGCCCGCGCACCGCCGTCCTCGGCCGGGTCCACGACATGGCCGAGCCCGCGCACCACCGCCACCGGCAGCCCGTTCGCCTTGCCCTTGACCAGGTCACCGGCGGAGGCCAGCTCGTCGGCGGTGGCGACCACGGTCGCGCTCAGCGGATTGCCGTGCGCGTCGCTCCCGCCCCGCAGATCGTCCAGCACCCGCACCCCGGCCGCCCCGATGGCGACATCGGTCAGCCCGTTGCGCCACGGGCGCCCGAAGGTGTCCGTGACGACGACGCCGACCTCGACGCCGAGCGTGTCCCGCAGCCCGTCCCGGATCGCCCGCGCCGAGGCGTCGGCGTCCTCGGGCAGCAGCAGGACCGTTCCGGCGGGGGTGTTGGAGGCGTCGACCCCGGCCGCGGCCATGACCAGGCCCTGCCGGTTCTCCACGATCCGCAGCGTGCCGCGCCGGGCCACCACCCGTACCGTCTCGGCGTCGATCGCCGCCTCCCGGTCGGTGGCCTCGACGATCCGGCCCTCCGCCTTGGAGACGATCTTCGAGGTGACGAGCAGTACGTCACCGTCGACGAGACCGGGCCCGGTGGCGGCGATCAGCTTCGCGAGGTCGTCCCCGGCCCGCACCTCGGGCATCCCGGGCAGCGCCCACACCCGGAACGCGGGCGCGGCGTCCGGGGCCGTGCTCATGCCCGTACCTCTTCCGCGAGGACCAGCGCCTGCCGGGCCATCTCGGCGGTGGCGGCGACATCGGTCATCATCAGCGGTACGCAACGGCAGCGGATGCCCGCGGACTCCACGTCGTCCACCGCGCCCGCGTCCACGGTGTCGACGAGCCACCCGTCGAGCAGCCCGGAGCCGTAGTGCTGCGCGACCGCCGCGGCCGTCGACTCCACGCCCACCGCGGCGAGCACCTTGTCGGCCATCCCGCGCACCGGCGCGTCACCGACGATGGGGGAGAGGCCGACGACCGGCACCCCGGCCTCGGCGATGGCCTCCCGGATACCGGGCACGGCGAGGATCGTCCCGATGGACACGACGGGGTTCGACGGCGGGAAGAGGATGACGTCGGCCGAGGCGATCGCCTCCAGGACACCGGGCGCCGGCTTGGCCTGCTCGGCACCGACGGGCACGATCGCCTGCGCCGGGACGGAGGCGCGCAGCTTCACCCAGTACTCCTGGAAGTGAATGGCCCGGCTCTCGCCGTCGGAGTCGACCGCCACATGCGTCTCGACCCGGTCGTCGGACATCGGCAGCAGCCGGACCCCCGGCTTCCAGCGCGCACAGAGGGCCTCCGTGACGGCGCTCAGCGGATAGCCCGCGCCGAGCATCTGGGTACGGACGATGTGGGTCGCGAAGTCACGGTCGCCGAGCCCGAACCACTCGGGCCCCACGCCGTAGGCCGCGAGTTCCTCCTTGACGTGGAAGGTCTCGTCGGTACGGCCCCAGCCCTGGTCCTCGTTGATGCCACCGCCGAGGGTGTACATCACGGTGTCGAGGTCGGGGCAGACCTTGAGTCCGAACAGATGGATGTCGTCACCGGTGTTGCCGATCACCGTGATGTCCGCGTCGGGCGCGGCCTCCTTGAGGCCACGCAGAAAACGAGCACCACCGATACCGCCGGCCAGAACCACAATGCGCATGCGGACAGTTTGTCAGGCGAGGAGCGCTGCCCGGCAGTGGGCCACCGACGGGCCGGCAGCGGCGGGCTGTCAGGCGGTGGCGGTGGCCGAGGCCGCGGCGCACCGGGCGGAGTGCATCGGCATGTCGGTCAGGCCCGGGTAGTAGATGTGCAGGCTGACGGCCGGTTCGAGGGAGTCGTTGACCACCTCGTGGACGTAGCCGGGCGCGAAGACGCGCTGGGCGCCGGAGCCCAGTGCCCGCTTCCCGCGGTCCGTACGTTCTGTCAGTTCGCCGTCCAGCACGGTCAGTACGCCGGAGGACAGGCCGTGGTCGTGCAGCCCGCTGCCCTGGCCCGGGACCCAGCTGAGCAGCCAGGCGTCGTACCCGGGAAGGCTGAGCAGCCGGTGGTACCAGCGGGTGGTGGCGTCGTACCGGACGAGCGGGGCCCACCGGGAGCGGTCGGCCGCGATGGAGCGGGCGAGCCCGGCGAACTCCGCCACCGTGGCGGGGTGCTCACGGGCGGGACGCAGGAGGTGCTGGACCTCGAGGAGGTCGCCGGCGATCTGGAGGTCGCTGTTCATGGGTGCGGTGGTTCCTCGGCAGGAGTGCACGCGAGTGCGGGTGCGGTCTGGGTGCAGGGGTGTCGCGAGGACCGACGGGACCGGGTGGCCTACGGGCCGTGCAGGCCGCAGGTGAGGGTCCGGGGGTCCGGGATGAGCTGTGTCGGGCTGGAGCGCGAGGGCTTCAACAGCTGAGACAGCTGGAACAGCAACAGCGAGCCTGAACAGCGCTACGGAACCCACGGACGTGGGTGACGTGCATCGCTGAGGTCACTGGCATGACATCAAGGACAGCCGGAGAACCTCCGGCTGTCAACTCAATGCCCGATTTGAGGCTAATGTTTCACCTCATCCGGTTGCTCCGAGCGGAGAAAGGTTTGTGCAGCGCTCATCGGGGAGATGTGGCGCAACAGAAGCACTCGCAAACGTGGTTGCGATCCCGTGACCCGACTGTGATCTTGATCGCTTCAGTGATCGAATCGCAACGTGCCCACCCTCTGTGGAGTTCCTGTCTGTGACGGGTGGATCGGGGATGGGTGCGCGAGGAGGCCCATGGCATATGTCAGGTTTTTGGTTATTTGAACACTTACCGCATAGGCTTGGTGCCGCAGAGTGAATACCGGGCCCAATAGCAGATCTGCGCTTGACTGGCACGAAGCTACACACTTGTAATTTCACTCGTGTCGTTCGGCCGATTCGATAACGGCCGCATCACGGGGACGCAAGAGACAGACGAGGGGCGCACATGACCGAGCTGTTCCAGCAACTGCTGGTCGAGGACGCGGACGAGGAACTCGGCTGGCAGGAGCGCGCGCTGTGCGCCCAGACCGACCCTGAGTCCTTTTTTCCTGAGAAGGGCGGATCCACCCGCGAGGCGAAGAAGGTCTGCCTCGCCTGTGAAGTCCGGTCCGAATGCCTTGAGTACGCACTCTCCAAAGACGAGCGATTCGGCATCTGGGGCGGTCTTTCCGAGCGCGAGCGACGACGACTGAAGAAGGCCGCGATCTGACCAAGGCCGCGATCTGAACCACCTGGCCCGAGCGCCTGACCCGAAGACCCTGAGCCGGCGCCGGAGAAGCCGGACTCCGGGGAGTGGACCGCTCCCCGGCCGCGCCACCCGCCCCGGCCGCCCATGGCCCGCCGCCTGCACCCTGCCCGCAGGCGGCGGGCCATTGCCATGCCCGGCGCACCGCCCCGGCCGCCGCCCCCACCGCCCTCGTTCAACCGCTCCGCGCCACCCCGGTTATCCGTACCGTTAGTGTGGGGCCCCGTCCGAGACGCGCCAACGACCCGACAGGGCGCGCGTGTACACCGATGCAGCCCCCGGGGGTACGTTCCCCCGGACCCGGCCGGAGGGCCCGTACCTCGATGTCCGTGCACAGCCATTCGACGGCGCCGTACGCGGCCGCCGCCGCCCCAGAGTTCCCCCGGCATGTCGTCACCGCCGTGCTCGTCTCCCACGACGGCGCACGCTGGCTGCCCGACGTGCTCGCCGGGCTGCTCGGGCAGGACCGCCCCGTACAGAGCGTCGTCGCCGCCGACACCGGCAGCGCCGACGACTCCGCGCGACTGGTCACCGAGGCGCTCGGCGCCGACCGTGTCCTGCACCTCGCGCGACGTACGAGCTTCGGCACCGCAGTCGACGAGGCGAGCCGCACCGCCGGTGTCCTCACCCCGGACGACCTGCCGTATCTGAAGCGCCCCAGCGGCTGGGACCCGGTCACCAGGACCTGGCGCGACGACGCCTACGACCTGCCCGAACTGCCGCACGGCGAACCGGTGCAGTGGCTCTGGCTGCTCCACGACGACTGCGCGCCCGAGCCCGACGCACTCGCCGAGATGCTCCGCGTCGTCGACAACGACCAGCACGCCGCGATCGTCGGCCCCAAACTCCGCGGCTGGTACGACCGCAGGCAGCTCCTCGAAGTCGGCGTCTCCATCGCCAACAGCGGGCGCCGCTGGACCGGCCTCGACCGGCGCGAGCAGGACCAGGGCCAGCACGACCAGGTCCGTACCGTGCTGTCCGTCTCCACCGCCGGCATGCTGATCCGCCGTGACGTGTGGGAGGAGCTCGGCGGCTTCGACCGCAGGCTCCCCCTGATGCGCGACGACGTCGACCTGTGCTGGCGTGCCCACATGGCCGGGCACCGGGTGCTGATCGCCCCCGACGCCGTCCTGCGGCACGCCGAGGCGTCCGCCCGCGAACGGCGCCCCATCGACTGCGCCGGGCGGTCCGTCGCCAGCCCGCACCGCGTCGACAAGGCCGGCGCCGTCTACACGATGCTCGTCAACGCCCGGGGCAAACTGCTGCCCTGGGCGCTGCTCCGGCTCGTACTCGGCACCCTGCTCCGTACGCTCGCCTACCTCGTCGGCAAGGTGCCGGGACAGGCGCTCGACGAGGTCGCCGGACTCCTGGGCACCCTGCTGCGGCCAGGCAGAATCCTCGCGGCCCGCCGCCAACGCGGCAAGGGGGTCATCGACCCGGCCGAGCTGCGCGGCCTCTTCCCCGCCCCCGGCGCCACCGTTCGCGCCACCGTCGAACAGGTCGCCGGAAACTTCGGCGGCTCCACGGAGGCCGAGCCCGGCGGCTCGCGGCACGGTGCCGTCGAGTCCGGACCGGGCGGCGACGACGCCGACTTCCTGGAGATCGACCAGTTCGCCAAGTTGAAGCGGGTCGGCCGGAAGCCCGGACCGGTGCTCTTCGCCGTCCTGCTCCTGGTCTCCCTCGTCGCCTGCCGCAGCCTGATCGGCGGCGGCGCACTGGCCGGCGGTGCCCTGCTGCCCGCACCCGGCGACGTCTCCGAGCTGTGGGGCCGGTACGCGGACGGCTGGCACACCATCGGCACCGGCGGCACCCAGACCGCACCGCCCTACCTGGGCATGATCTCCGCGCTGTCCGCACTGTTCCTCGGCTCCACCGGATTCGCGCTCACCCTGCTGCTGGTCTGCTCGGTCCCGCTCGCCGGGCTCACCGCGTACTTCGTCTCCCGTCCGCTGATCCCCTCACGGCTGCTGCGGGCCTGGGCGAGCGTCGCGTACGCCTTCCTGCCCGCCGCGACCGGAGCCCTGGCGACCGGCCGCCTCGGCACCGCCGTCCTGCTCGTCCTGCTGCCCCTGATCGCCCGCGCGGCCGTCTCGGCGCACGGGATGCGCGGCAGCGGCGACAGCCGAGGCAGCTGGCGCGCCACCTGGGCGTACACCCTGCTCCTCATCCTCACGATGGCGTTCACCCCCATCGTGTGGCCGCTCGCCGTGGTTCTCGGCCTCGGTGTCCTGGTGCTGCGCCGCAACGACATCACCGCCTACGGGCTCCGCTTCCTCGCCGCCGTCGGCACCCCGCTGCTCGTCCTGGCTCCCTGGTCGCTCTCCCTGCTGACCAGCCCCTCGTCCTTCCTGAAGGAAGCGGGCCTGGAGGCCGGTACGGGATCGGCCTCCGCCCTCGACCTGCTCGGGATGAGCCCCGGCGGGCCCAAGGCGGCGGGCGGCGTCCTGCTGCTCGGCATCGTGCTCGCGGCACTGGCCGCGCTGCTGCGCGGGGAGCGGCAGTTCGCGGTCCGGACCTCCTGGGCTGTGGCCCTGGTCGGCCTCGCCTTCGCCGGACTCGCCAACGGCTCCGGCTGGGCGGGACCGGCCACCCTCGTCTACGGCGCCGCGCTCATCTCCGCCGCGCTGATCGGGGCGGACGGTGCGCGCATCCGCGTCGCGGAGCTCAGCTTCGGCTGGCGCCAGCCCGTCGCCGTCCTGATCGCGCTCGCCGCGGGCATCGCCCCCGTGCTGGCCGCCGTCGGCTGGATGATCGGCGGCGCCGCCGGCCCGCTGGAGCGGCGCGACCCGGTGCAGGTGCCCGCGTTCGTCGCGGAGGAGAGCGGCACCCGTGACCAGCCGCGCACCCTGGTGCTCGGCGGAACGTCGCCCTCCTCGGTCGCGTACACCCTGGTCCGGGGCTCGGGCGCCCGCCTCGGTGACGGTGAACTGGCCGAGGCCGGCGGCGGCAACAGCCACCTCGACAAGGTCGTCGCCAACCTGGTCGCGGGCTCCGGCGCCGACCAGGGCAGCCAGCTCAGCGGCTTCGCGATCCGTTACGTCCTCGTGCGGGACGGCGCGCCGAAGCAGATGAGCCGGGTGCTCGACGCGACGCCCGGCCTCAGCCGGCTCAGCCAGCTGGACGGCAGCGCGCTCTGGCGCGTCGACCGCCAGGTCGCCCGGATCATGATCGTCCCGTCCGCCGCGGGAGACGAGCCGCTGCCGGTCGGCTCCAGCCCGGTCGAGGCGCACACCGACATCCCGGCGGGCGGCGCGGGCCGGGTGCTGCGGATCGCGGACGCCGCCGACCCCGGCTGGCAGGCCACGCTGGACGGGCGGCCGCTGACCCGCAAGACCGTCGACGGCTGGGCGCAGGGCTTCGAGCTCCCCACCGGGGGCGGTTCGCTGGACCTCACGTACGAGACGTCCATCACGCACTCCGCGTGGATCTGGGCCCAGGCCGCGTTCGGCGTCGTCCTGCTGGTACTGGCCCTTCCGGGCCGCCGCCGGGAGATCGACGACGACCTGCCCGACGAGACCGTGCCGGTCCCCGCCGAGCCGGTCGCGGGTGAGGGCCGCCGGGCCCGCAGGCTGCGCGCCGCCGCCCAGGCGGAGGGCGAGGAGCCCGAGGAGGGCAGCGGCGAGGGCGACGAGGACGCGGACACGGGGGAGCAGGCCCGGTACGCCCCCTCCCAGCCCCCCACCGCCGAACCGGAACCGCAGGCCGAAGACGGCCAGGAGGTCTTCGTGCCGCATCAGGCCGAGGCCGACACGGGCCAGTACGCGGCGGTGCCGCAGCAGGGCTACGGGGAGTGGGACGCCCAGCAGTACCGGGGCGCCGACTACCCGCAGTACCAGGAGGGCCAGTACCAGGAGGGCCAGTACGGGGCCGGGCAGCAGCCCGCCGCCCCCGGCTACGACCAGTACGGCTATCCGCAGCAGCAGGGCGACTACACCGCGTACGACCAGGGCCAGTACACCAACGCCCCCTACGACGCGGCGAACCCGCAGCACGACCCCAATGCCCAGTACGGCACGGGCGACCAGTACGGCAACGCGCAGTACGACGCCACCGCCCAGTACGACGCCAACGGGCAGTACGACCCGAACGCGCAGTACGACCCCAATGCCCAGTACGGCGGCGGCCAGTACGGCGACCAGCAGGCGTACGACCCGCAGAACCAGCACCCCGGCCACGACCCCGCCCACCCCGGCCACGACCCCGAACAGAACCCCGACGAGAACCCCGCCCCGGGCCAGAACCCGTGGCCGACCGGTAACGCATCGCGAGGCGAGTCCGAGTGAAGTCCACCAGCCTGTCCCTCATCGCGGGGGCCGTCGCCCTCGCCGCCGTCACCGGATTCGCCGCGCTCAACGTGCCCGGGGACGACACCGCGACGGCGGCCGGGGCGGCCTCCCGGCTGCCCGTGGAACGGTCCAGCCTGCTCTGCCCGGCACCCGGCCTCTCGGATCTCGCGGAGACGGCGTACACGTCCTTCACCCCGCCCGCGAACGGCGGTGGCGGCGAAGCCGGTACGGCCGAACTGAAGTCACCCGCGACCGAAAAGAAGGACGACAAGGACAAGTCCAAGTCCGGGAAGAAGAGCAAGGACAAGGCGGCTGATTCGGACAAGCCCGTCGTGGCCCTCAAGGAGCCCGGCAAGCCGGTCACCGCCGACGTGTCCGGCTCCGACGCCCCCGCCCTGGTCGGCACCGCCACCGGCCTGCTCGCGCCCGGCTGGAGCGCCCAGCAGACCACCACCGTCGAGGCCGGCGACGGACGAGGCGTGCTCGGTGTCAGCTGCACGGCACCCGACACCGACTTCTGGTTCCCGGCCGCGAGCACCGCGAAGACCCGCGAGGACTACGTCAACCTCACCAACCCGGACGACACCGCCGCGGTGGCCGACATCGAGCTGTACGGTCCGGACGGCACGCTCAAGTCCGATGTCGGCGAGGGCATCACGGTCCCCGCCGGATCCGGCGTCCGGGTCCTGATCTCGACGCTGACCAGTAAGGCGGCCGACGATGTGACCGTCCACGTCACCACCCGTACCGGGCGGGTGGGCGCGGTCGTCCGGACCGCGGACAGCAAGACCGGCAGCGACTGGCTCACCGCCTCCGCCGCCCCGGCGGGCACCCTGGTGCTGCCCGGCATCCCGGCGGACGCGACCTCGGTCCGGCTGGTGGCCTTCGCCCCCGGCGAGGACGACGCGGACCTGAAGGTGCAGCTGCTCGGCAAGACGGGGCCGTTCGCCCCGGTCGGCAACGAGGAACTCCACGTCAAGTCGCGGATGACGGCCGGGGTCGACCTGAAGAACCTCACCCGGGGCGAGGCGGGATCCCTGCTGCTGACCCCCTCCCAGAAGGACAGGGCCACCCCGGTCGTGGCCGCGCTGCGGGTGGTCCGGGGCAAGGGCGCCAAGCAGGAGGTCGGCTACATCCCGGCGACGGGACCGGTGGGCGCACAGGCGACCGCGGCCGACAACCGGTCGAAGGGCTCGACGCTCTCGCTGACCGCTCCGGGAGCGGCCGGCACGGTGAAGGTCACGGCGTCCGCCGGCAGCAAGGGCGGCACCGCGGTCAGCAAGACGTACAAGGTCGCGGCGGGCACGACGCTCGCGGTCACCCCGCCGGTCCCGTCCGGCCTCAAGGGCACGTACGCGCTGACGGTGCAGACCCGGTCGGGCGGCCCGGTCCACGCCGCCCGCACGCTGGAGCTGCCGCAGGACGGCATCCCGATGTTCACGGTGCAGACCCTGTCGGACGACGGCGGAACGGTCGAGGTACCGGCGGCCGAACAGGACCTGTCGGTCCTGGACGACTGAAGCGACTGGAGCGGCCGCAGCGACTGAAGCGGCTGAAGGCGAACGGGCGGCGGGGACGGGCGGGAATCGAGCCCCCGCCCGTTCCGCCACTCCCGCCCGTTCCGCTACTCCTGCCCGTAGCGCGGGTCGACCGACTCCGGGGCGAGCCCGAGCAGCTCCGCGACCTGCTCCACCACGACCTCGTGCACCAGCAGAGCCCGCTCGTCGCGGTTCTTGGTGCGGATCTCGACGGGACGCCGGTAGACGACGATCTGCGCCGGCTGCCCCTTCTCGGCGGACAACGCGTTGCCCAGCGGAACGATGTCCTCCCCGGTGCTCGGTACATCGAGGACCACGAAGTCGACCTCGGCCAGCTGCGGCCAGCGCCGCTCCAGCCGCTCCACGGAGTCCTGCACGAGATCACGGAAGCTGTCCGCCCGGCTGGCCGAGAGCGGCACCTGGGGCGGGGCGACGGGCCCGCGCATGCCTCGGCCGTGTCGGTCTCGGCGCCGCGGGCGCGGCTCGGACGGGTGGGGCGGTACGGGACTGTCCATCACCGACGCAGCGTAACGCTCCGCGCGGCGAGTGGACGGCGGCTGCGCGGGGACGAAACCGGCCTGTCCGCTCCTGAACATTCCGGCCACGAGGGAGCCCGTTTCCGGCCCCGGTCGTGACCGTTCCGCGGCTGCCACGTGAACGCTTCCGGGGCGAGCGATGACCGGAAACCCCACCCTCATGACCTGTCTCCCTCTCCTGCCGCGCAGGTCAGGAGAGTTGCCCCGGAGCCGGCCGTACCCGCGGTCACAGGGCGACACGGTGGGGTGAGCCGAGGGAGAGTCGTCGCAGCCCGCTCAAGAGTGCGGTAGCGTCCAACATCGTGAGCCCTGTACGTCGCTGTTCGCGCACCGCGTGCGGCCGCCCTGCCGTCGCGACACTGACGTACGTCTATGCCGACTCGACTGCGGTCCTCGGCCCGCTCGCCACCTACGCCGAGCCCCACTGTTACGACCTCTGTGCCGAGCACAGTGAGCGGCTGACCGCGCCACGCGGCTGGGAGGTCGTCCGGCTCTCCGATCCCTCCGCGCCCGTGCGCCCCAGCGGTGACGATCTCGAAGCGCTCGCCAACGCCGTACGGGAAGCGGCGCGTCCGCAGGACCGCGGCGACGGGCCCAGGGGCGGCGGCGGCCGCCGCAGCGCCGATCCGGCGGAGGTCGCCCGCCGGGGCCACCTCCGGGTGCTGCGCTCGCCGGAGTCCTGAGCGGGCGCCGGTACGCCCGGCGCGCAGGGGGTACCGGGCCGCCGGGTAGTTTGGCGGTCCGAAGAAACCCTCAGGAGGACCGTCCCGTGACTGCAGACCTGTCGCAGCTCGTGAAGGCGTACGACGTTCGCGGAGTCGTGCCCGACCAGTGGGACGAGGCCCTGGCCGAGCGGTTCGGAGCGGCGTTCGTCGAGGTGACGGCCGCGGCCGCGATCGTGATCGGCCACGACATGCGCCCCACCTCCCCCGCCCTGTCGGGAGCCTTCGCCAGGGGCGCGGCGGCCTGCGGCGCGGACGTCACGATGATCGGCCTGTGCTCGACGGACCAGCTGTACTACGCGTCGGGGGCGATGGACCTGCCGGGCGCGATGTTCACCGCCTCGCACAACCCTGCTCAGTACAACGGCATCAAGATGTGCCGTGCGGGCGCGGCACCGGTCGGCCAGGACACCGGCCTCGCCGAGATCCGCACCTTGGTCGAGGAGTGGTCCACGACCGGCGCCCCGCAGCTGACCGCCACCCCCGGCACCATCACCGAGCGGGACACGCTGACCGACTACGCCGCGTATCTCCTGTCGCTGGTGGACCTCTCCGCGATCCGCCCGCTGAAGGTGGTCGTGGACGCGGGCAACGGCATGGGCGGCCACACGGTCCCCACGGTCTTCGCGGGCCTGCCCGTCGACCTCGTCCCGATGTACTTCGAGCTGGACGGCACGTTCCCGAACCACGAGGCCAACCCGCTCGACCCCAAGAACATCGTCGACCTCCAGGCCAGGGTGGTCGCCGAGGGCGCCGATCTGGGCCTGGCCTTCGACGGCGACGCGGACCGCTGCTTCGTCGTGGACGAGCGGGGCGAGGGCGTCTCCCCGTCGGCGATCACGGCCCTGGTCGCCGCCCGCGAACTGGCGCGCAACGGTGGCAGCGGCACGGTCATCCACAACCTGATCACCTCGCACTCGGTCCCGGAGGTCGTACGCGAGAACGGCGGCACCCCGGTCCGCACCAGGGTCGGCCACTCCTTCATCAAGGCGGAGATGGCCGCACACGGGGCGATCTTCGGCGGCGAGCACTCGGCGCACTACTACTTCCGCGACTTCTGGAACGCGGATACGGGCATGCTCGCCGCCCTCCACGTCCTGGCCGCCCTGGGCGGCGGGCCGGCCCCTCTCTCCACCCTGGTCTCCCAGTACGACCGCTACGCCGGCTCCGGCGAGATCAACTCCACGGTCGACGACCAGCCGGCCCGCACGGCCGACGTCCGGGCAGCGTTCGCGCACCGCGAGGGCGTGACCACCGACGACCTGGACGGCCTCACGGTCACGGCCCCGGACTGGTGGTTCAACCTCCGCGCCTCCAACACCGAGCCCCTGCTGCGCCTGAACGTCGAGGCCCGCGACGAAGCGACGATGAAGGCAGTACGCGACGAGGCACTGACCCTGATCCGCCCCTCCCACCCCGCATCCGCCGCGACTCCCTGACCCACTGCTCCGCGCCCCGGCCAGTCCATCCCAGCCTCTCCGGCGTTTGAGGAGCGGGGTCCGGGGCGGAGCCCCGGTTACGGGAAGGGGCGGGCAGGGGGACAAGGCCCGCCGCAGGCGCCCCACCCGCAGGCGCCCCCACCCACGCACCGCACCGACACCCCCACCGCCGCATCCCCTCAACAAGCCCCCCGGCCAGGCCGCGCCCCCGCCACCCCAGCGGTAGGCTGACGTCGCCCGATCCATGAACAAGAACACGCACTCGCGCCCGCCCGAAGGGACCCACCCCATGCCGCTCGAAGCCGGCCTCCTGGAGATCCTGGCCTGCCCGGCCTGTCACGCACCCCTCGAAGACCGGTCGGCGGCCGACAGCCCCGAACTGGTCTGCACGGGCAAGGGCTGCGCACTGGCCTACCCGGTACGGGACGGCATCCCCGTCCTCCTCGTCGACGAGGCCCGCCGCCCCGCGTAAAAGCCCACACCCCGGGTGATCAGCACGTGATCGGAGGACCGTCCCCATGCTCGACGAGTCGTTGCTCGACGCCCCGGAAGCCCTGGCCCGAGCCGACCGCCGCGGCCTGCTGCGCGGCGCCGCCGAGGCCGGGGCCAGGGTCCGTACCGCCGCCCGGCACGCGACGGAGGCCGGGATCCCCGAGCTGAACCCGGAGGGCCGCCCGCGCGCCGTCCTGGTCGCCGGCTCCGGCACCGCCGCATCCGGCGTCGCGGACCTGATCGCGGCGCTCGCCGGGGCCTCCGCGCCCGTCACGCGCATCCACCCGACCGGCGTCGCGCCCGCCGCGGGCGCGATGCGCTGGACGCTGCCCGGCTGGGCCGGCTCCCTCGACCTGCTGCTCATCGCCACTGCGGACGGCTCCGAGCCCGGTCTGGCGCTCGTCGCGGAACAGGCGTACCGCCGAGGCTGCAGCGTGGTGGCCGTCGCCCCCAGGCAGTCCCCGCTGCGCGAGGCGGTGGACGGCGTACACGGCCTCGTCGTGCCGATGGCCTCCGCCCCGCACGGCGAGTACGACGCCGAGACGTCGGCCGCCGGGCCCGGCACCCTGTGGGCACTGTTCACCCCGCTGCTCGCGCTGCTCGACCGCGTCGGCCTGGTCACCGCGCCCCCGGAGACGCTCCAGAGCGTCGCCGACCGCCTGGACCGCACGGCGGAACGCTGTGGACCGGCCATTGCCACGTACAGCAATCCGGCCAAGACCCTGGCCGCCGAACTCGCGGACAGCCTTCCCCTCGTCTGGACCGAGGGCGAGGCCGCCGCCCCGGTCGGACGCCGCTTCGCCGCGGTCCTGGCGGAGCTCTCGGGCCGCCCGGCCCTCGCGGCCGAACTACCCGAGGCGCTTCCCACGCACGGGGGGCTGCTGGCCGGGGCCTTCGCGGCCGGAGCGGACCCGGACGAGTTCTTCCGCGACCGGGTCGACGAGCCGGAGGCCCTGCGCGCCCGGGTCGTCCTGCTCAGGGACCGGCCCACGGGTGGTCTGAGCGCGGCGCCGGCGGCCCGCGAACTCGCCCTGGGCCACGAGACGCCGATCAGCGAACTCGAACCGGAGGAGGGCAGCAGGCTCGAAGCCCTCGCCGAACTCCTCGCGGTCACCGACTTCGCCGCGGTCTACCTGGCACTCGCCTCGGAAGCCCGCGCCTGAACACCCACGCACGCACCACAGCCCCACCTACACACCACACCACCGCGCACGCACCACACACCACCGCGCACCCAACACCACAGCACGAGGACACACTCCATGGACCGGCTCTCCAACACCGTGCGCCCGTACGCCTGGGGCTCCACCACTGCCATCCCCGCCCTGCTGGGTGTCGCCCCCACCGGCGAGCCCCAGGCCGAGATGTGGATGGGCGCCCACCCCGGAGCCCCCTCCCGGATAACCCGCACCGGCCCCGCCACCGCACCCGACGCGGCTTCCGGCACCCCGCAGCCCGCCGCCGAGCAGCCCCTCACCGAGGTGATCGCCGCCGACCCCGTGGGCGAGCTCGGCCGGCCCGCAGTCGAGAAGTTCGGCCCCCGGCTCCCGTTCCTCCTCAAGCTGCTCGCAGCCGGCGCACCGCTCTCCCTCCAGGTCCACCCCGACCTGGCCCAGGCACAGCAGGGCTACGCGGACGAGGAGCGCCGGTCCGTCCCGATCGACGCCGCCCACCGCACGTACAAGGACGCCAACCACAAGCCCGAACTGATCTGCGCGCTCACCCCCTTCGACGGCCTGTGCGGCTTCCGCCGGCCCATTGAGGCGGCCGAGGCGATGGAGGCGCTGGGCGTCGACTCCCTCAAGCCGTACGCCGATCTGCTGCGCGCCCACCCCGAAGAGGCCGCCCTGCGCGAGGTCCTCACGGCGATCCTCACCGCGGACCCGGCACAGATGACGGAGACGGTGACCGCCGCGGCCGCCGCGGCGGAACGGCTCGGCGGCGCGTACGCCCCGTACGCGCGCATCGCCCACCACTTCCCTGGCGACGCGGGCGTCATCGCGGCCATGCTGCTGAACTACGTACAACTCCAGCCCGGCGAAGCCCTGTTCCTCGGCGCCGGAGTCCCGCACGCCTACCTCGACGGCCTCGGCGTCGAAATCATGGCGAACTCGGACAACGTGCTGCGCTGCGGACTGACGCCCAAGCACATCGACGTACCCGAACTCCTGCGCATCGTCCGCTTCGAGGCGACCGATCCCGGGATCCTGCGCCCCGAGGCGTCCCCGTCCGGCGAGGAGGTGTACGAGACCCCGGTCGACGAGTTCCGGCTCTCGCGCTTCGACCTCTCGGCGGGCGGCGACCCCGTCGACCTGACCGCGGCCACGCCCCAGATCCTGCTCTGCACGGCGGGCGCGCCCCGGACCGGCGACCTCGGCCTCGTACCCGGCGAATCGGTCTTCGTACCGGCAGGGGAGAAGGCAGAAGTGTCGGGCACGGGCACGCTGTTCCGTGCCACTGTGGTGGCCTGACGTACCGTCCGCACCGCGGACTGCAACAATGTCCGGCCGTAGCGCGGCCGCCGGAGCCGCAGCACCGAACGAAGGGACACCAGGCACCCATGAGTGCGTCAGGCGGAACCAAGGCGATCGTGGCGGCGCTCGGCGCCAACCTCGCGATCGCAGTGGCCAAATTCGTGGCGTTCCTGTTCAGTGGCTCGTCGTCGATGCTCGCGGAGAGCGTCCACTCGCTCGCCGACTCGGGCAATCAGGGGCTGCTGTTGCTCGGCGGCAAGAAGGCCAAGCGCGAAGCCACCCCCCAGCACCCCTTCGGGTACGGGCGCGAGCGCTACATCTACGCCTTCCTCGTCTCCATCGTGCTGTTCTCGGTGGGTGGCATGTTCGCGGTGTACGAGGGCTACGAGAAGATCAAGCACCCGCACGAGATCGAGGCCTGGTACTGGCCGGTCGGCGTCCTGATCTTCGCGATCATCGCCGAGGGCTTCTCCTTCCGTACGGCCATCAAGGAGTCCAACGAGACCCGCGGCGCACTGTCCTGGACCCAGTTCATCCGCCGCGCGAAGGCCCCCGAACTCCCCGTGGTGCTGCTGGAGGACTTCGGCGCGCTCATCGGTCTCGTCCTCGCCCTCGGTGGCGTGGGCCTGGCCGTCGGCACCGGTAACGGCGTGTGGGACGGCATCGGCACCCTCTGCATCGGCATCCTGCTGATCGCGATCGCGATCGTCCTGGCCGCCGAGACCAAGTCCCTGCTGCTCGGCGAGGCCGCCGGCACCGACCAGGTCGAGAAGATCAAGGCCGCGGTCGTGGACGGCGACACCGTCACCGGCATCATCCACATGCGTACGCTCCACCTCGGCCCGGAAGAGCTGCTGGTCGCCGCCAAGATCGCGGTCCAGCACGACGACACGGCCACCGAGGTCGCCAACGCCATCAACGCCGCAGAGTCCCGCATCCGCGAGGCGGTCCCGATCGCCCGGGTCATCTACCTGGAACCGGACATCTACAACGAGGCCGCGGCCCGCTCCGGCACCAACCCGGCCAAGGACTCCACCACGGACCCCGCCGGATCAACCGCCGTGACCACAGCGCCCACAGCGCCCACAGCGGCCACACCCGCCCCGGCTCCCGACGAAGGCCCCGACACCCCGGCCGATCCGACGGAAACCAGCCACTGAACGCGCCGTACTCGCCTTCGAGGCCGCTTCCGGACCCGGTGGGCTGGGAGCGGCTGGGCCGTTCGGTGTAGATTCGACGGCAGTGCCAGACGTCGCTGCTGATGGCGGTCGATCGGTCCGTACGACGGACCGGCCGAGGGAGAGAGGGCCTCCGACGGACTGCGCTGCGAGCCGCTCGGGCATTCGTGTGCCCTAGGCCGCAGAGCCGCCCATCCACCCCCTCGAACCATCTGAGGAGCAGCCCGTTATGACGACGGTCACCAATCGACAGGACTTCAAGGTCGCCGACCTCTCCCTCGCGGCGTTCGGCCGCAAGGAGATCACGCTGGCCGAGCACGAGATGCCCGGTCTGATGTCGATCCGCAGGGAGCACGCCGCCGCGCAGCCGCTGGCCGGTGCCCGTATCACCGGTTCGCTGCACATGACCGTGCAGACGGCGGTGCTGATCGAGACCCTGGTCGCCCTCGGCGCCGAGGTCCGCTGGGCCTCCTGCAACATCTACTCGACCCAGGACCACGCGGCCGCGGCCATCGCGGTCGGTCCGACCGGCACTCCGGACGCCCCCGCCGGTGTCCCGGTCTTCGCGTGGAAGGGTGAGTCGCTGGAGGAGTACTGGTGGTGCACGGAGCAGGCGTTGACCTGGCCGAACACTGCTACCGG
>NZ_JBICXG010000036.1:0-66989 GCF_043200175.1 Streptomyces sp. NPDC048462 | reverse complement strand
AACGCCTCGAAGAACCGCGCCTTCAACACCGCGAAATCCACGATCCCCGCAACTCCCTGAACTCCAGGGTGTTGCGGGGATCGATAGAACCCGCCCTCCGGCGGGCCGGGGCTCTGTCATGCGGGGCGGTCCGGGGGAGGGGGAGCGGACGAGCCCCGGGCGACCAGGTGCACCGGCAGGCTGCCGGTCTCGGCCGTGCGGCCGTCCAGGACGGCCAGCAGGGCGTTCATGCCGCGTTCGCCGACCTGCTCGGCGGGCAGCCGCACGGTGGTGAGTTCGGGCTCCACGGCGGTGGCCAGGGCCAGATCGTCGAAGCCGGTCACGGAGAGGTCGTCCGGCACCCGCAGCCCGAGCCGGCGGGCCGCCTTGCAGGCGCCGGCGGCCAGGATGTCGTCGTCGCAGACGATGGCGGTGGGGCGGGGGCCCGGCAGGGCCAGGACGCCCTCCGCGGCCGTGCGGCCGGCCCGCACGTCCAGTGCCGCCCGCACGGTGCGTACATCGGTGTCCGGCACACCGCGCAGGGCCTCCCGGACGGCCTCGGCGCGGACCGCGAAGGTCCAGGTGTCGACGGCCGAGGCGAGATGGACGAAGCGGCGGTGGCCGAGAGCGAGCAGATGCTCCGTCACCTGCCGCATCCCGTCGGCGACATCCAGGTTGACCCTGGCCGCCGGACCAGGGGCCGAGGGGTCGCTGTCGAGCATGACCAGGGGCAGGCCGGTCCCGTGCAGGGCGCCCAGCGCGTCGGCGGCCATCGACGAGGCGATCACCCCGTCGAGTGCGGCGCGGGCCGAGGCGAAGGGGTCCCGGGCCGGTCCGGTGCCGTCGGGCGACGGGTACAGGACGACTCCGAAGCCGTGTTCGGCGGCGACCGAGGCGGCCCCGGTGTAGACCCGGGCGAAGAACTCGTTGGTGAGGGCGGGGACGACGAGCAGGGCGGTCCTGGTGCGGCCCAGGCGCAGATTGCGCGCGGCGAGATTCGGCCGGTACCCGATCTCGTGGGCGGCCTGCCGTACGCGCTCCGCGGTGGCCGCCGAGACCCGGCCGCGCCATTTGCCGCCGAGGACCAGGGAGACGGTGGCCTGCGAGACGCCGGCGGCCCGTGCCACGTCACGGCTGGTGGGCCGGGCGGGGGCGGGCTGGGCTGGGCTGGTCACTCGGGCCTCCGGGCCGGTCGGGGCAGGCGCCGCGAGGTGGACCTGCGGACTGGTCACATGGTACGTATGAACCAGGAAGTTATACGTAAAACCTAGGGTGGCCGAAAGGCGTCCCGGGGAGAGGGGCGGGACATGGCCGCGGGATATCTGGACATCCTCCGGGCGCGGCATGCCGCCCGGCTGCTGACAGGCACCCTCGTGGGGCGGCTGCCGAACGGCACCGCCCCCATCGCGATCGTGCTGTTCACCCGTGCGGAGGGCGGCAGCTACGCCCTCGCGGGCGGGCTGGCCGCCGTGTACGGGCTGGGCACGGCGGTCGGACAGCCGCTGCTGGGCCGCGCGGTGGACCTGTACGGACAGCCGCGCGTCCAGTTGCCCGCCGCCGTACTGTCGGCCCTCGGGATGGTGCTGCTCGCCTTGGCGGGCTTCGGGTCGCTGCCGCTCGCCTACGGGGCCGTGGCCCTCGCGGGCGTGGCCACACCTCCTCTGGAGGGCGGCCTGCGGGCCCTGTGGCCGAGCATCCTGGGAAGCGAGGACCGGGTGCACCGGGCGTACGCCATGGACGCGGTCGCGCAGGAGGTCATGTTCACGGTGGGGCCGCTGCTGGTGACTGTGCTGGTCTCCCTCTGGTCGCCCGCCGCCGCACTGCTCGTGATCAACGCGATAGGGGTCCTGGGGGCGTTGTCCGTCGTCCTGTCAGCCCCGTCCAGGGCCTGGCGTTCCGCGCCGCGCGAGGCGCACTGGCTGGGCGCGCTCCGCTCGCCGGGGCTGCTGGCGCTCCTCGGTTCCTTCTTCTTCGTCGGGCTGGCGCTGGGCTCCATCACGGTGGCGGGCGTGGCGTACGCCGATGACCGGGGCCAGGAGTCCGTCTACGGCTGGCTGATGGCCGCTCTGGGGCTCGGTGCCCTGATCGGTGGCGTGGTGTACGGGGCGCGGCAGTGGGCGGGGCCGCCCGAGCGCCGGCTGCGGGTGATCGTGGCGCTGCTCGCGCTCGGCTACCTGCCGCTGACGCTGACCCCCGGTGTGGTGGCGATGACCGTGCTGGCCGGCGTCGCCGGAGTGTTCCTGGCGCCCGCGATCGCCTGCTCGTTCATCGTCGTCGACCGGCATGCGCCCCGGGGCACGGTGACGGAGGCCTTCTCGTGGCTGGTGACGACCTTCGGGGTGGGCGCGGCGGCCGGGACCGCCGTGGCGGGACCGGTCGTGGAGCTGGGCGGGACGGCGTGGAGCTTCGCCGTCGCGGGGGCCGGTGGAGTGGCGGCGCTGCTGGTTCTGCTGGCGACCGGAAGGGTCCTCGCAGCTCCCGGGCGTAGTGCTGTGGCGGTGCGAGGATCGGAAAATGATCGAAACGGTGCCGTCGAACCCGGTTTCAGCTCGGGCCATCAGGCGTAATGTTCAGTCATGGACCGCCGCATTTTCGGGCTGGAGAACGAGTACGGCGTCACGTGCACGTTCAGGGGACAGCGCCGACTGTCTCCTGATGAAGTGGCGCGCTACCTCTTCCGCCGTGTTGTGTCATGGGGCCGCAGCAGCAATGTCTTTCTGCGGAACGGCGCCCGCCTCTACCTCGACGTGGGATCGCATCCGGAATATGCAACCCCCGAATGCGACAACCTGACCGAACTGGTCACTCACGACAAGGCCGGCGAGCGCATTCTCGAAGGCCTGCTTGTCGACGCCGAACGCCGTCTGCACGAGGAGGGAATCGCGGGCGACGTCTATCTCTTCAAGAACAACACCGATTCGGCCGGAAACTCCTACGGTTGCCATGAGAACTACCTCGTGGCCCGGCACGGAGAATTCTCCCGGCTCGCGGACATCCTCATTCCCTTCCTCGTCACGAGGCAGCTGATCTGTGGTGCCGGCAAGGTGCTGCAGACCCCGCGGGGCGCGGTCTACTGCGTCAGCCAGCGTGCCGAGCACATCTGGGAGGGCGTCAGTTCCGCGACGACACGCTCCCGTCCGATCATCAACACCCGGGACGAGCCGCACGCCGACGCGGAGCGCTACCGCCGCCTCCACGTCATCGTCGGTGACTCCAACATGTCCGAGACGACCATGCTGCTCAAGGTCGGCGCGACCGATCTGGTGCTCCGCATGATCGAGGCGGGCACGGTGATGCGCGACCTGACGCTGGAGAACCCGATCCGGGCGATCCGGGAGGTCAGTCACGACATCACGGGGCAGCGCAAGGTGCGCCTGGCCAGCGGCCGCGAGGCGTCGGCCATCGAGGTGCAGCGCGAGTACTACGAGAAGGCCGTGGACTTCGTGGACCGCCGCGGCATCCGTACGGGCAACGTCGAGAAGGTCCTCGAACTGTGGGGCCGCACGCTCGACGCGATCGAGGCCGAGGACCTCGACCGGATCGGTACCGAGATCGACTGGGTCATGAAGTACAAGCTCATCGAGCGCTACCGGGCCAAGCACAACATGACCATGTCGAATCCGCGGGTCGCCCAGATAGACCTCGCCTACCACGACATCCATCGTCGCCGAGGCCTGTACTACCTGCTCGAGCGCAAGGGGCAGGCCGCCCGTATCTGCAACGACCTGAAGATCTTCGAGGGCAAGTCGGTGCCCCCGCAGACCACCAGGGCGCGGCTGCGCGGCGACTTCATCCGGCGGGCGCAGGAGCAGCGACGGGACTTCACCGTCGACTGGGTCCACCTGAAGCTCAACGACCAGGCGCAGCGGACGGTGTTGTGCAAGGACCCGTTCCGTTCCGTGGACGACCGAGTGGAGAAGCTGATCGCGGGTATGTGAGCCGCCGCAGGAAGTGCTTCGGCTCCCTGGGCCTGTCGACAGGCCCAGGCGCGACTCGGGCCCCGTACGTTCCTCGTACGGGGCCCTTTCCACGCCCTAGAGTGTCGGGGACCCCCACGGGGCCTGCCCCACCCACATGTGTCGTCTGAGATCTGAGGAACCAGTGCGCCGACTTGCCGGCCTTCTAGTCGTCCCCCTGCTGCTGCTTTCAGCGGCCTGCGGTAGCGACGACAAGGGCTCCGACTCCGCTTCCGCCTCCGCGTCCGCTCCCTCCAAGGGTGGATTCCCCGCCATCACCGCGGGCGCGAAGTTCGGCGAGAAGCCCACTCTGGCCAAGGGCACGGGGACGCCGCCCAAGGAGCTCAAGACCAACGTTGTCAGTGAGGGTGACGGCGCGAAGCTCAAGAACGGCGACGCGATCCAGGTCAACTACCTCGGGCAGGCGTGGGACTCCACCAAGCCGTTCGACAACAGTTTCGACCGCAAGCAGCCGTTCGACCTGACGCTCGGCGCCGGCATGGTCATCCAGGGCTGGGACAAGGGCCTGGTCGGCCAGAAGGTCGGCAGCCGGGTCGAGCTGGTCATCCCGCCGGACCTCGGTTACGGCGCGCAGGGCCAGGGCGACATCAAGCCGAACGCGACCCTCGTCTTCGTCGTCGACGTCCTGAAGGCGAAGCAGATCCCGGCGTCGGCCAAGGGCACCGAGGTCGCCCAGGACAACGTCGACCTGCCGAAGGTGGGCACCAACGCGGACGGCAAGGCGCCGACCGTCAAGATCCCCAGCAAGTCGACGCCGCCCAAGAAGCTGGTCTCCAACTACGTGCTGGAGTCCAAGGGCGAGGTCGTCAAGGACACCGACAGCGTCGTCGTGAACTACGTGGGCCTGCTGTGGAAGGACGGCAAGACGTTCGACAGCACCTACGCGACGGGCAAGACGCAGACCTTCCCGCTGGCCCAGGTCACCCTCAAGGGACTCAAGAACGGCCTGATCGGGAAGAAGATCGGCAGCCGTGTGCTGCTCGTCGTCCCGCCGGACCAGGCCTTCGGCAGCAAGGCGCAGCAGTCCATCCCGGCGAACTCGACGCTCGTCTTCGCCGTGGACATCCTGGCAAAGATGTAAGACTGTCCCGGTTGCCCAGTTCATCATTTAGAGGAGTAAGTCAGTGAGCATCGAGAAGCCCGAGGTCGACTTCCCGGGTGGCGAGCCGCCGGCCGACCTGGAGATCAAGGAGATCTGGGAGGGTGACGGTCCCGTCGCCCAGGCCGGTCAGACCGTCTCCGTCCACTACGTGGGCGTGGCCTTCTCCACCGGCGAGGAGTTCGACGCCTCCTGGAACCGCGGTACGCCGCTCCAGTTCCAGCTCGGTGCCGGCCAGGTCATCAAGGGCTGGGACCAGGGCGTGCAGGGCATGAAGGTCGGCGGCCGTCGCCAGCTGACCATTCCCTCGCACCTGGCCTACGGTGACCGCGGCGCCGGCGGCGGCGCGATCGCCCCGGGCGAGTCGCTGATCTTCGTCTGCGACCTGGTCGCTGTCTGATCCCGCGCCTGTGCGCTGCGAGGGCCCGTGCCGCAAGGCGCGGGCCCTCGCTTTCGTCCGGGCCCTCCGGAGCGGTACGGTCGACGGTCGTAGAGCAAAACAGAAAGGGCGTCGATGGCGATTGCCAAGGCCGAGCGGCTGATGAACCTGGCGCTGTGTCTGCTGGGGACCCGGCGCCCGCTCAGCAAGCGCGAACTGCGCGGTTCCATCGAGGCCTACCTGGAGGCGGGCTCCGACGACGCCTTCAACCGGATGTTCGAGCGCGACAAGGATGATCTGCGCGAGCTCGGTCTGGTCATCGAGACCGTGGAGAACCTGGACGGCGACACCGGTTATCTCGCCCGTCGCGACAGCAACCGGCTGCCCCCGATCACGCTGGACGCCGAGGAGGCCGCCGCGCTCGGGCTGGCCGCCAAGGTGTGGCAGCAGGCCCGGCTGGCCGGTGCGGCCAGTGGCGCCCTGCAGAAGCTGCGGGCGGCGGGCATGCCGGAGGCCGAGGACGCGTACGAGGTGCACAGCGCCCTCGAACCCCGTATCCCCGTTCACGAGGCGGCGTTCGAGCCGCTGATGCTGGCCTGCCGGGACCGCCGGCCGGTGACGTTCGACTACCGCAAGGCCAATTCCGCCCGCCCCGAGCAGCGGCAGGTCGAACCGTGGACGCTGGAGTGCTGGCGCGGGCACTGGTATCTGGCCGGATGGGACCGGGGCAGGGGTGCGGAGCGGGTGTTCCGGCTCTCCCGGATCGCCGGCAAGGTGCGCTCCAGGGCCGGCGCGTTCACCGCCGAGGTGCCCGACGTCGTCACCGTCCGCGAGACCGTCGAGAGCTGGGCGGGGGAGACGGCGACCCGTACCGCGCTGATCAGGCTGCGGGCCGGTTCCGGCTACCCGCTGCGGGCCCGTGCCACATCGGTCCGGGAACTCGGGGACGGGTGGGAGGAGTTGGAGATTCCGTACGGACACGGCCTGGACGCCTGGCTCGTCGAGTTCGGCCCGGACGTGGTCGTGCGGGAACCTGCGGATCTGCGGGCCGACGTGGTGGACCGGCTGCGTGCCGTGGCCAAGGACTGAGGGGACCGTATTCATGGCCACGAACGCCATCGACCAGACCCGCCGGATGCTCTCGCTGGTGACGTATCTGCGTGAGCGCCCCGGCGCCCACGTCCAGGACGTCGCGCGGGCCTTCGGGATCACCGAGGACGAGCTCATCTCGGACCTCGACGTCCTGCCGATGTGCGGGACCAGCTTCCGCGGCGGCGATCTGCTGGACATCGACACCGACGGCGACCGGATCTGGTGGCACAACCCGGACGACGTCGCGGAGCCGCTCCGGCTCGCCGCCGACGAGGCGACCGCCCTGCTGGTCGCCGCCCGCGCAGTCGCGACGCTGCCCGGACTGCGGGAGAGCGACCGGCAGGCCCTGCTGCGCGCCACCGCCAAGCTGGAGGCCGCCGCCGGTGAGGTGGGGGCGGCGAGCTCCCGGCTGTCGGTCACCTTCGAGTCCGAGGGCGGGGTCTTCGCGGACGTGGACCGGGCGATCTCCGAGCGGCGCCGGCTCTGGCTGCGCTACTACTCGCCCGCGCGCGACGAGCTGACCGAGCGCGAGGTGGACCCGATCCGCCTCTTCGCCGTCGGGCACACCTATATGGAGGCCTGGTGCCGCTCCTCCGAGGACCGGCGCACCTTCCGCCTCGACCGGGTCGCGGAGATCCGGCTGCTCGACGAGCCGGCCGCGCCGCCCGAGCTGGAGCTGCGGGATCTGTCGGAGGGGCTGGTCCAGCCCGCCGCCGAGGACCCGGAGGTCGTGGTGGAGGTCGGCCCCGGCGGGCGCTGGGTCGCCGAGTACTACCCGCACGACAGCGCCCACGAGCTGCCCGACGGCGGTCTGCGGATCACCCTGCGGACGCCCGATCCCGCCTCGCTGCGCCGCCTCGCGCTCCGGCTCGGCCGGGAGGGGCGCATCGTCTCGCCGCCGGAGCTGGCCGAGAGCGCGCGACGGGCGGCGCGGGCGGCACTCACCGCCTACGACGGCCCGGCCTGAGGGGAGGGTGCAGGAGATATGAGCAAGCTGTCCGCGGTGTCGGATGTTCCGTCCGTCGCGACCGTCCTCGTTCCCGAGTCCGTACGGTTCAGGGCCGCCTGCCCGGACTGCCGCGCGCGGTTCGAGCTGGCGGCCGGAGCCATCCGGCTCGCGATCGGTGCCACCAGCCGGACGACGTTCTACTCCTTCACCTGCCCCGAGTGCGACGCCGCCGTCCGCAGACCCGCGGGGGACCGGATAGTCGAGCTCCTCACCGACGGCGGCGTACGGACGCTGCGCCTGCACACCGGCTCGTAGGAACCGGACCCCACCAGCCCTCGGACAGACGGATCACACCGGTCTCTCCGGACCCGGACACGAGAAACATCGAGGCTCTGCGCATGTTCTGGCCCATGCTCGCCATCGCCCTGGGGTTCCTCGGCATCGCCGTCCTGGGCGTGCTGGCCATCAGGGTGTTCATCGAGGCCCAGCGCCTCGGCCACCAGGTGACCCGTACCACGGAACGCATCAACCGGGCCGCCGAGGATCTGGAGCACGCGGCCACCGATCTCGCGGCCGCGGGTGAAACCCTGAGGTAGGCGGCCTGTTCGATCGGGGCGGGCGCGGCCTCCTGTTTCTCAGTTCAGGGGGGTACGCTGCTGGTGGCGGTCCTGTGAGCGAGGCGTAGGGCCGTAATCGCAAGGATGCATGGGTATTGCCCTGCGTTTACTCCTGCGGGATACGATCGCTGACAGTACGACGATCGGACGTCCGTCCGACGCTCGGTCCGCCCCACCCCTGCTGCCTCGGTGAGAAGGTATACGCATATGTTCGGAAGGCTCGGCGCTCCCGAGATCATCCTGATCCTCGTCGTCGTTGTTCTGCTGTTCGGCGCGAAGAAGCTTCCTGACATGGCTCGCTCGCTCGGCAAGTCGGCCCGCATCCTCAAGAGCGAGGCCAAGGCCATGAAGTCCGAGGGCAGCCCGTCGGCCACCCCGGCCGAGCCCGCCAAGGACGCCGCTCAGGACCAGAACGCCCCGCGCACCATCCACGCCGCACCCGGCGACGTCACCAGCTCTCGTCCGGTCGCTGAGCCGACCGACTCGACGATCAAGCACTGACACACACCACCGGGCCGAAAAGCAGGCACCCTGACCGGTAACGGCCTGCTGCACGAGATGAGGACGTGGGTTGCTCAAGTCTGCCCGCACACAGGAGACGGACCCAGAGGGCCGCATGCCCCTGGTGGAGCACCTGCGTGAGCTGCGAAACCGGCTGACGAAGGCCCTGCTGGCGATCGTGGTCGTCACCATCGTCGCCGCGTTCTTCTACAAGGGGATCATCGAGTTCTTCACCGACCCCGTGCTGAAGGCGGTCGGCTGCGAGTACAGCTTCGCGGAGCTGGCCAAGCAGAAGGACGGCACCTGCGCGCGCATCGTCCTGAACGGTCTGCTCACTCCGTTCACGCTCGCACTCAAGGTGTCGTTGATGGCGGGAGTCGTCTTCTCTTCGCCGATCTGGCTGTACCAGCTCTGGGCCTTCGTGGCGCCGGGTCTGCACAAGCACGAGAAGAAGTACTCGCTCGCCTTCGTCGGGGCGGGCTTCCCCCTGTTCCTCGCGGGCGGCTTCTTCGCGTACAAGACCCTGCCGACGATGGCCGAGGTCCTGCTGGAGTTCTCGCCGGCCGACCTGGACAACCAGCTGCCCCTGGACGACCTGCTGGACCTCATCACGCGCATGGTGGTGGTTTTCGGGCTCTCCTTCGAGCTGCCGCTGCTCCTGGTGATGCTGAACTTCGGCGGTGTCATCACCGGCAAGCGCATGCTCGGCTGGTGGCGCGGCATGATCATGGGCATCACGCTCTTCGCGGCCCTGGCGACCCCGAGCACCGACCCGCTGACGATGCTGGCGCTGGCCGGTCCGATCTGGGTCCTCTACTTCGTCGCCACCGGGATCTCGCTCCTCAACGACCGCCGCAAGGCGCAACGTGCGGCGGAGGGCCCCGATGACGACGAGGCCTCGGAGCTGGACCTCACGCCGGAGGACATCGGGGAGACCGAATCGGTCTCCGCGAGCCGGACGCTGCCCGCACAGGCGTCCTCGGACCGTGACCGCGTGAACGGTTACGACGACATCACCTGACCTTGTAAGGTCCCCCGGGTGACCAGCGAGATCACTCTCTTCGTCAATCCCACCGCAGGACGCGGCCGGGGCGCGCACGCCGCGCAGCCGGCCGCTTCCGCGTTGCGGGACGCCGGGTTCTCCGTCCGTACGGTCCTCGGTGAGGACGCCGACGACGCGTTGCGGCGGGCCCGCGAGGCCGTGGCCGGGGGGACCGGCGCGCTGGTCGCCGTGGGCGGCGACGGGATGATGTCGCTGGCCCTGCAGGCCTTGGCCGGCACCCGGACCCCGCTCGGCGTCGTCGCCGTCGGCACCGGGAACGACTTCGCCCGCGCCCTGGGCCTGCCGATACGCGACCCGGCAGCGGCCGGCCGGCTGGCCGCCGAGGCGCTCAAGGGCAGCGCCGTCCGCGAGATCGACCTCGGCCGGGTCGGTGACCGGTGGTTCGGGTCCGTGCTCGCCTCGGGCTTCGACTCCCGGGTCAACGACCGGGGCAACCGGATGCGCCGGCCCGGCGGCCGGTTCAAGTACGACCTGGCGATACTCGCCGAACTCGCCGCGTTCCGGCCCATCGCCTACCGCATGAGCCTCGACGGCGGCCCGGTCCGGGAGATCGCGGCGACCCTCATAGCCGTCGGCAACGGATCGACGTACGGCGGCGGCATGCGGATCTGCGCGGACGCCGTCATGGACGACGGCCTCTTCGACGTGACGGTGGTCGGCGACTGCAGCCGGACCACGCTCCTCAAGGTGTTCCCCCGGGTCTACAAGGGGACGCATCTCAGCCATCCGGTCGTCACCACGCACCGGGTCTCCTCCATCTCCCTCGAAGCGGTCGGTGTCACCGCGTACGCGGACGGTGAACCGCTCGGCGCGCTGCCGCTGACCGCCACCTCGGTGCCGGGCGCGGTCCGGGTGCTCGGGGCGGGTTCTCCGGCCGGTTCTGCCACGGTGAATTAAAGATCGCGTCACTGTCGGAGGTGGCGGGTAGGCTCGTGGACAAGATGACAGAGGACCTCTCACCAGCTGAGCGATACCAGGCTTCCCGGCTCCGAGCCGCCGAGCAGGCGACCGCGCTCGGGCCGTTCCGCGAGATGTACGAGTTCGAGCTGGACCCCTATCAGATCGAGGCCTGCGCGGCGCTGGAGGCCGGCAAGGGCGTGCTCGTCGCCGCCCCGACCGGCTCGGGCAAGACGATCGTCGGCGAGTTCGCCGTGCACCTCGCCCTGGAGCAGGGCCGCAAGTGCTTCTACACCACACCGATCAAGGCCCTCTCCAACCAGAAGTTCGCCGACCTGGCCAAGCGCTACGGCGCGGACAAGGTGGGCCTGCTCACCGGCGACAACAGCGTCAACGCCGATGCCCCGGTGGTCGTCATGACCACCGAGGTGCTGCGGAACATGCTGTACGCGGGCTCCCAGGCGCTGAACGGCCTCGGCTACGTGGTGATGGACGAGGTGCACTACCTCTCCGACCGCTTCCGGGGCGCGGTGTGGGAGGAAGTGATCATCCACCTGCCCGAATCCGTGACGCTCGTGTCACTTTCGGCGACGGTGTCCAACGCCGAGGAGTTCGGGGACTGGCTGGACACCGTGCGCGGCGACACCGCCGTGATCGTCTCCGAGCACCGTCCCGTACCGCTGTGGCAGCACGTGCTGGCCGGACGACGGATGTACGACCTCTTCGAGGAGGAGAGCGACCACGGCGGCCGAGGTGTCGGACGCCGTGAGGTCAACCCCGACCTCGTCAGGCTCGCCCGCATGGAGAACCAGCGCGGATACAACCCGCGCGAGCGCCGGCGCGGAAAGATGGTGCGCGAGGCGGACCGCGAGCGGGAGCGGCGCCAGCGCAGCCGGATCTGGACGCCGTCGAGGCCCGAGGTCATCGACCGGCTGGACGCCGAGGGCCTGCTGCCCGCCATCACGTTCATCTTCAGCAGGGCCGGCTGCGAGGCCTCCGTGCAGCAGTGCCTGCAGGCCGGGCTCCGGCTCAACAACGAGGACAAGCGCCGGCTCGTACGGGAGATCGTCGAGGCGCGCACCGCCTCCATCCCCACCGAGGACCTCCATGTCCTCGGCTACTACGAATGGCTCGAAGGCCTGGAGCGGGGCATCGCCGCGCACCACGCCGGGATGCTGCCGACCTTCAAGGAGGTCGTCGAGGAACTGTTCGTGCGCGGGCTCGTCAAGGCGGTCTTCGCGACCGAGACGCTCGCCCTGGGCATCAACATGCCCGCGCGCTCCGTGGTCCTGGAGAAGCTCGTCAAGTGGAACGGCGAGCAGCACGCCGACATCACCCCCGGCGAGTACACCCAGCTGACCGGCCGGGCCGGGCGGCGCGGGATCGACGTCGAGGGCCACGCGGTGGTGCTCTGGCAGCGCGGCATGGACCCGGGCGCGCTCGCCGGACTCGCGGGTACGCGCACGTATCCGCTGCGCTCCAGCTTCCGGCCGTCCTACAACATGGCCGTGAACCTGGTGCAGCAGTTCGGCAGGCACCGCTCGCGCGAACTGCTGGAGACCTCCTTCGCCCAGTTCCAGGCGGACCGGTCGGTCGTCGGGATCTCCCGCCAGGTCCAGAAGAACGAAGAGGGCCTGGAGGGCTACAAGGAGGGAATGACCTGCCACCTCGGTGACTTCGAGGAGTACGCGCGGCTCCGCCGCGACCTCAAGGACCGGGAGACGGAGCTCGCCAAGCACGGAGCGTCGCAGCGGCGGGCCGCCGCGGCGGCGTCCCTGGAGAAGCTCAAGCCCGGCGATGTCATCCACGTGCCGACCGGAAAGTTCGCCGGACTGGCACTGGTCCTTGACCCCGGACTGCCCGCAGGGCGGACCAACGGGCACGGGCACCGGGGCATGGAGTACCACGACGGGCCGAGGCCGTTGGTGCTGACGGCCGAACGGCAGGTCAAGCGACTGGCTTCGATCGACTTCCCGGTGCCGGTGGAGGCGCTGGAGCGGATGCGCGTCCCGAAGTCGTTCAACCCGCGCTCGCCGCAGTCGCGCCGCGATCTGGCCTCCGCGCTGCGCACCAAGGCGGGGCACATCGTGCCGGAGCGGCACCGCAAGGAGCGCTCGGGCGCCGCCGACGACCGGGAGATCGCCCGCTACCGGGCCGAGTTGCGCGCGCATCCCTGCCACGGGTGCGACGAGCGCGAGGACCACGCGCGGTGGGCCGAGCGCTACCACAGGCTGCAGCGCGACACCCAGCAGCTGGAGCGCCGCATCGAGGGGCGCACCAACACGATCGCCCGCACCTTCGACCGGATCGTCGCGCTGCTCACCGAGCTCGACTACCTGCGCGGCAGCGAGGTCACCGAGCACGGGAAGCGGCTCGCCCGCCTCTACGGCGAGCTGGACCTGCTGGCGAGCGAGTGCCTGCGCGCCGGTGTGTGGGAGGGGCTGAACCCCGCCGAACTCGCCGCGTGCGTCTCGGCGCTGGTGTACGAGGCCCGGCAGTCCGACGACGCGGTGGCGCCCAAGCTGCCGTCCGGACCGGCGAAGACCGCGATGGGCGAGATGGTCCGGATCTGGGGGCGGCTCGACGCCCTGGAGGAGGACTTCAAGATCAACCAGGCGGAGGGGGTCGGACAGCGCGAACCCGACCTCGGCTTCGCCTGGGCGGTGTACATGTGGGCGTCCGGCCGGACGCTGGACGAGGTGCTGCGCGAGGCGGAGATGCCGGCGGGGGACTTCGTGCGCTGGTGCAAGCAGGTGATCGACGTGCTGGGGCAGGTGGCCGCCGCGGCGCCGCGCGAGGGCAGTTCGGTGGGGCGGAACGCACGCAAGGCGGTCGACGAGGTGCTGCGCGGAGTGGTGGCCTACAGCTCTGTGGGGTGACGCCCGGGCCGGTGGCTGCCCCGGGCGGCCGAGGCCGCGGCTCTGTACGCGCGCCAGCCGCCGTGTTCCGTGATGTCCACCGCCCCGTCCACGGCGTACGGCTCGCAGAGGAAGCCGGTGGCTGTCGTGCCGTCCGCCAGGTCCACCCGGCCCAGGGTCATCGGGTGCGGGAGGGCGGCCGCCAGGACGCCCAGGCCCTCGGCGGGGAGTTCCCAGATCTCCGTTTCGACGGCGGCACCCCCCGTGTCCGCGCGCACCAGGCCGGGCTTGGGCGGGGCCGTCGCCAGGGCGTACAGCCGGTAGGCGGCGGCTGTCGTCGTCGTACGGACCAGCCGGGCACCCAGTGACAGGAGCTGGAGGTTGAGCGGTTCGCCGGTCAAGTGGGCGCCCATCACCGCCAGATGGACGGGCGGGGCCAGCAGGTCCGCGATCCGGGGCAGCCGCTCGTCCGTGCCGGCCGGGCCCACCAGCATCACGCCGAACGGCAGCCCCGCCACCTCGCCCGCGGGGACGGCCACCGCGCACAGCCCGAACAGGTTCGTCGAGTTGGTGAACCGGCCGAGGCGGGCGTTCGCCCCCAACGGGTCGGCCGCGACGTCGGCGAGGCTGGGATGACCGGGGGCGGTGGGGAGCAGCAGCGCGTCCGCGTCGCCGAGCGCGGCCATGGCCGAGGTGCGCAGTGCGGCCAGCCGGTCCAGGTCCGCGAACAGTTGGTGTGCCGGGATGTCCCGTGCGGCGCCGATGACGGCCGCCACCGCCGGGTCGAGGTCCGGGGAGCCGCCGTCGACGAACGTGCCCACCGCCGTATAGCGCTCGGCGACGAACGCCCCCTCGTACAGCATCGCGGCCGCCCGGGTGAACGGGGTCAGGTCGACGGGCCGCAGCACGGCGCCCGCCGCGCGCAGCCGGTCCGCCGCCGAGGTGCAGGCCGCTGCCCAGCCCGGGTCCAGCTCGCCCAGTTGGCCGGTCGACGGCACCGCGATCCGCCACGGCCCGGGGGCGCGGGCGGGCAGCGGGCGGGGCGTGGGCGACATCATCAGGGCGAGCGCGGCCTCGGCCTCGGGGAGCGTACGGGCGAAGACGGTGACGCAGTCCAGGCTCGCGCAGGCGGGCACCACACCGTCCGTCGGGACCAGGCCGTAGGTCGGCTTCAGGCCCACGATGCCGTTGAAGGCCGCCGGGATCCGGCCGGAGCCCGCCGTGTCGGTACCCAGCGCGAGGTCGGCGATGCCGAGTGCGACGGCGACCGCCGAACCGGAGCTGGAACCTCCGCTCACCCGGTCCGGGTCGTGGGCGCTGCGCACCGCACCGTACGGGGAGCGGGTGCCGACCAGGCCGGTGGCGAACTGGTCGAGGTTGGTCGTGCCGATCACCAGTGCGCCGGCGGCCCGGAGGCGGGCCACCGCAGTGGCGTCCGCTTCGGGTGCGTAGGCGTAGGAGGGGCAGCCGGCCGTGGTGGGCAGACCGGCCACGTCGATGTTGCCCTTGACCGCGAGCAGCCGGCCCGCCAGGGGGAGGAACTCGCCGGCCGCGAGCCGGGGGCCGAGCGCGCGGGCCTCGTCCTCCAGCTCGGACCGCGGGCGCAGGCCGATCCAGATCTCGGGGCGGTTCACCTCATCGATGCGGGCGTAGGCGGCGCGGACCCGGGAGAGGGCGAGAGCGGACGTGGGCATCAGCGGACTCCTTCGGCGGTGACGGGGAGTGGGGCGAGGGCCACCAGGGCTGTGCCCGCCTCCACCTGGGCGCCCGGACGGACCAGGACACGGGCCACGACGCCGTCGGCCGGGGCGACCACGCGTGACTCCATCTTCATCGCCTCCAGGGCGAGCAGCGGCTGACCTGCCGTCACGGTGTCGCCCTCGGCCACGTTCAGCTGCCAGACCGATGCCGCGAACTCGGCCTCGACCAGCCGCCCACCCGGCTCCACCGTCACCTCGGCGGCCGGGGGCGGCGGCACGGACGCCGCGTCCGCCCGGTCGAACTCGCCGGCCGCTTCCCACGCGTCCCGTTCGAGGGCGAAGGCAGCGCCCTGGCGGGTGCGGAACGCGGCGATCGAGTCCGCGTGCCCGGCGAGGAACTCCTCGTACCCGGCCAGTGAGAACTCGCCCTCCTCGATCCGGGGGACGAAGCGGCCGGAGATGATGTCCGCCCGGAGTTCGAGGAGTTCGTCGGCCTCCACCGGATACCACTTGATGCGGTCGAAGAAGCGCAGCAGCCACGGCGAGCCCGGTTCGAAGGCGCCGCGCTGCTGCCAGCCCGACCAGACCTGGGTGGTGCGGCCGACGAACTGGTAGCCGCCCGGCCCTTCCATCCCGTAGACGCAGAGGTAGGCGCCGCCGATGCCGACGGAGTTCTCCGCCGTCCAGGTGCGGGCGGGGTTGTACTTGGTGGTGACCAGGCGGTGGCGCGGGTCCAGCGGGGTGGCGACGGGCGCGCCGAGGTAGACGTCGCCGAGGCCCAGGACCAGGTACTCGGCGTCGAAGACCGTGCGGTACACGTCGGCGGCCGTGTCCAGGCCGTTGACCCGGCGGATGAACTCGATGTTCCACGGGCACCAGGGAGCGTCGTCCCGTACCCCCGCCATGTAGCGGGCGATGGCCTCGCGGGTCGCCGGGTCGTCCCAGGAGAGCGGCAGGTGCACGGTGCGGGACGGGACGGTGAGGGCGTCGGTTGGCGGGAGCGCGGCCTCGGTGCGGTGGAGGAGGCCCAGGACCTCGGCCTGGGTCAGGACCGAGGGGTCCGTCCGGATCTGGAGCGAGCGGATGCCCGGCGTCAGACCGGTGATGCCGGGAACCGCCGCCGCGGCGAGGGCCGCCATGAGGGCGTGCACGCGCATCCGCAGGGCCAGGTCGAGCTGCATCGGCCCGTACTCGACCAGGACGTTGTCGTCTCCGCTGCGGCGGTAGGTGACGGCCGCGTCGCGGTACAGGACGCCGCCGTCGGCGATCTCCGGGCGGGGTTCGCCCGTCACCGTCACGGGCCTGAACCGCACCGTGTCGCCGGGGCGCAGCTGGCCCAGCTTCCAGCGTTCGCCGGTCACCACGGTCGCCGGGCAGACGAAGCCGCCCAGCGAGGGGCCGTCCGGGCCGAGCAGCACGGGCATGTCGCCGGTGTAGTCGACAGCTCCCACGGAGTACGGGGTGTCGTGGATGTTGGACGGGTGCAGCCCGGCCTCGCCGCCGTCGGTACGGGCCCAGCGGGGCTTCGGCCCGATGAGGCGGACGCCGGTGCGGGCCGAGTTGAAATGGACCTTCCAGTCGGCCGCGTAGAAGTCGTGGATGTCCTCCTCGGTGAAGAACTCCGGTGCCGCGTGCGGGCCTTCCGCTGCGGCGAGGTGCCAGCTGGCGGTGAAGCGGGGCCGGTCGGGAACGGGGACGGGCGGGGCCGGCGGCAGGCAGGCCCCGCCGTGCAGGACGTCCCCGGTGCGCAGCGCCCGGCCGCCGTGACCGCCGAAGCCGCCGAGCGTGAAGGTGGCCGCGCTGCCCAGGAACTCCGGCACGTCCAGGCCGCCGCCGGCGAAGAGGACGTACGTACGCAGGCCGGGCCCGTCCGGTGAGCCGACCGTGAGGGTGGCGCCCGCCGGGACGGTCAGCGGCTGCCACTGGGGGACCGGGGTGCCGTCCAGGGCGACCGGGGCGGGTGCGCCGGTGACGCAGAGGGTTGTGGGGTGGGTGAAGCGCAGGGCCGGGCCCCGGAGGGTGCACTCCAGGCCGGGCGCGCCGGGGGCGTTGCCGAGGGCGGTGTTGCCGAGCCGGAACGACAGGTCGTCCATCGGGCCCGAGGGCGGTACGCCGACCTGCCAGTAGCCCGTGCGGCCCGGATGGTCCTGGACGGTGGTGAGGGTGCCGCCGGAGACCACCTCGATGCGGGGGGTCGGGTCGTCGATCGTGGCGAGCGTGGCCGTGGAGTGCGTCGCGGTACGCACCCGGTCGTCGGCCAGCGCGGCCCGTACCAGGCCGAGGTTGGTCTCGATGCCGTCGATACGGGTGGCGGCGAGGGCGGCGTCCAGCCGGTCCAGGGCCTCGGCGCGGTCGGTGCCGTGCGCGATGACCTTGGCCAGCATCGGGTCGTACGCCGTGGTCACCTCGGTGCCCGTCTCGATCCAGCTGTCCACCCGCAGGCCCTCGCCCCGGGGGAAGGAGACCCGGGTCAGCAGACCGGCCCCCGGGCGGTGGTCGCGGCTCGGGTCCTCGGCGTAGATCCGCGCCTCCACGGCGTGGCCGCGAGGCGGGGCCGGCTGCCGCACGAACCCGGTGTCGCCCCGGGCCAGGCGCAGCATCCACTCGACGAGGTCGACGCCGTGGATCTCCTCGGTCACCGGGTGCTCGACCTGGAGCCGGGTGTTGACCTCCAGGAAGTACGCCTCGTCGCGGGCGGCGTCGTACACGAACTCCACGGTTCCGGCCGAGCGGTAGCCGACCGAGGCGCAGAGCTGCCGTGCGGAGCCGGTGAGGAGCGCGCGGGTGCGGGCGGGGAGGCCGGGGGCCGGGGCCTCCTCCAGGACCTTCTGGTTGCGGCGCTGGAGCGAGCAGTCGCGGTCGCCGAACGTCACCACCCGGCCGTGTCCGTCGCCGAAGACCTGCACCTCGACGTGGCGGGCGTGCTCGACCAGGCGCTCCAGGAAGACCCCCGCCGAGGAGAACGAGGCGGCCGCCACGCGCTGCACCCGTTCCCAGGCGCCGGTGAGGTCATCGGCGGACCGGCAGGCCGACATGCCGATGCCGCCGCCGCCCCCGGTCGCCTTGAGCATCACGGGATAGCCGATGCCCTGTGCCGCTGCCAGGGCCGTCGGCAGGTCCGGGAGGAGTCCGGTGCCGGGGGCCGTCGCCACGCCCGCCGCCTCGGCCGTGGCCCTCGCGGTGTGCTTGGTGCCGAACAGGTCCAGCTGGCCGGCGCTCGGGCCGACGAAGACGATCCCGGCGGCCTCGCACCGCCGGGCGAACTCCGCGTCCTCGGAGAGGAAACCGTAGCCCGGGTGGATCGCCCCGGCCCCGGTGTCCTTCGCGGCCCGCAGGACCAGGCCGGCGTCGAGGTAGGACTCCTTGGCGGGCGCCGGACCCAGCCGCACTGCCTTGTCGGCGAGCCGGACGTGCGGGGCCGAGCGGTCGGCGTCGGAGAACACGGCGACGGTACGCAGGCCGAGGCGGCGGGCCGTCCGGATGACGCGTACGGCGATCTCGCCCCGGTTGGCGATCAGCACGGTGTCGAAGGTCATCGGCTCGTCCCGGTGATGGTGGCCGCTACCGCCGTCGGGTCGAAGCCGTTGCAGGGGTTGTTGATCTGGGGGCAGTTGGAGATCAGCACGAGTACGTCCGTCTCGGCCCGCAGGGTGAGCTCCAGGCCGGGGGCGGACAGTCCGTCGACGATGCCGAGGGTGCCGTCCCGTTCCACCGGCACGTTCATGTACCAGTTGACGTTGGGGACCAGGTCGCGTTTGCCGAGCCCGTGCCGGGCGCCCTCCGTCAGGAAGTTCTCCACACAGGCGTGCTGGGACCAGGTGTGGTGTCCGTAGCGCAGGGTGTTGGACTCCTTGGAGCAGGCGCCGCCGACCGTGTCGTGGCGGCCGCAGGTGTCTTCGGTGACCGTCATCAGCGGGGCGTGCTCGTTCGACATCAGCACACTTCCGGTGGTGAGGAAGACGGTGCCGCCGGCCTGGATCGTGTCGGGTGCGCTGTAGCGGACGGCCGTGTCGTGGGCGTCGTACACGAGGAAGTCCACCGCCTGGTTGCCGTGCAGATCGGTGAGGGTGAGGTGCTCGCCCGCCCGGACGACCGCGGACCAGGCGGCGCGGGCGGGGATGACGGTCGTGCCGTTCGCTGTGCGGGCCGTGCCGGTCGTGTTCATGCGAGCCCCCGGGCGCTGAGGAAGTCCAGTGTGTTGAGGAAGGCGCGGTGACCCTCCGGCGTCGCGTCCCAGAGGGGGTCGCCGGGGGCGGTCGGCCGGGCACGCCAGGCCAGCACCTCCAGGGGGGTGCTGGTGTAGACGGGGCGCGGGTCCAGCGGGTGCGGCACGTTGGCGACGAGCACGGTCAGGTCCTGCTCCGCGCACAGGGTCACCGAGGCTCCGGCCCCCGCCGAACCGGTGAACCCGGGGGAGCCGTCCTCCTTGATCCGCACACCCTGGAAGAAGGAGAGCGACGGCGGCAGATCGCGCGGGCCGAGGCCGTTCTTCGCGGCGGCGGCCTTGAAGAGTTCCCGGCCGGCCGGAGAGGGCGACTGCGGCGTGCCGGCTCCGTACCGTTCGGTGTTCCGCCGCAGCGTGGAGGTGCCGCACAGGGTGTCGTGGCGGCCCGAGGAGTCGGCGGTCACCGAGGCCAGCACCCGGCCCTGATCCGACAGGAGCAGCCGGCCCGCACCGAGGTAGGCGTTCCACTGGACCTTCACCGTGTCCGCGGTGCTGAGCCGCTCCCACGGCCGGCCGTCCGCGTACAGCAGCAGGTGGGCGCAGGCGTCACCCCCGAGGTCCGTGAGCCGCAGCGCGGTGCCGCGGGCCAGTACCCGGTGGGTGTAGTTGCCGCCCGCGACCGTCTCGGCCCAGACCGGCGGGCCGGGGGTGGTTGCGGGCCAGTCGCTCGCGGGCACCACCGGCATGGACCCGGTGCGGGTGCCGCCCTGGGCACGGGCGTGTTCCCGGGCTCCGTCTGTCGTCGCTGTCGCCATGGCTGACCCTCCGGCTCGACGTGTTCCGGCACACGGCCGGCCTTGGTTTCTGTCGCGCGACAGAAATTAGGACGCCGGGGATTCGGGGCCATCGCCCGCCCGTTGCAGGGGAGTTACCGACCGCTCACCAAGATCGTGACGGACGGGGATGTGCGACGATCGGTCCATGTCCAGCACCCCAGTGACCGGCGGCGGACGAAGGGTCGGCCGGCCGCGCGCCACCCAGCGGTCCGACAGCGGGCTGTCCGCCCGTGACGAACTGCTGGCAGCGGCGGCCGAACTGTTCACGACGCGGGGATACGCGGCGACCACCACGCGGGCCGTCGCCGAACGGGCCGGCATGCGCCAGGCGACGATGTACCACTACGTGGCGGGCAAGGAGGATCTCCTGGCGGCGCTGCTGGAATCGACCGTCACCCCGTCGCTCACCCTGGCCGGGGAACTCCTCGCGGACGGCGGCCGGCCGGCCGAGGACCGGCTGTGGGAGCTGTGCCGCGCGGACGTGGCGCTCCTGTGCGGCGGCCCGTACAACCTGGGCGCGCTGTACGTACTGCCGGAGGTACGGGCCGAACGGTTCGCGGACTTCCACCGGGTCAGGGGCGAACTGCGAGCCGCTTACGGGAGGCTGCTCGCGGCCACCGGGGCGGGCGCGGCGATGGCCGGGGACGAGGCGGCACTGCGCACCGATCTGGTCTTCGGGCTCATCGAGGGCGTGATCCTGGTCCACCTGTCCTGCCCCGAGCGGCCCGCGGAGGCGTTCGCGGCGGCCACGGCGGACGCGGCGCTGCGGATCGTCGGCGTTACGAGGACCGCGGGGGGTGAGGGCGCCACCGGGGACACGGGGACGGCCGGGGCTGCGGGGGCGGCCGGGGCTTCGGGGGCGGCCGGGGCTTCGGGGGCGCCGCCCACGTAACCCCGGCCACGGCTCGCCCCCGTGCGCGCGAGCCCGGCGTCAGCGGGTGGCCGCCGCCCCGACGGCCGAGCCGAAGCGTGCCTTCACGACCGGGTGCCCCAGTGACTCCGGGGTGAAGAGGATCGATCCCGTCCCGGTCGGACCTGTCTGCGAACCCGGGATGACGCTCACCGCGCCGGTCGCCAGGTACTTGCCGGGCGCGCCGACCGCCAGGTCCGCACGGCCGTCCGCGTCGAAGTCCCCGGCCGTCACCGACCGGCCGAACTGGTCGTTGCCCTCCATCACGCCCATCACCCCGGGCGAGTCCAGGGTCAGCTTCCGGGCGCGGGCCGCGTCCAGCCCGGTCGGCTTCCCCGGTACGACGGTCAGCGCGCCCGCGTTCTGGATGCCGTCGGAGTCCGGCTCACCGACCACCGCGGTCACCAGGTCGGCATGCCCGTCGCCGTCGGTGTCCGCCAGAACGCCCGCGGTGCCCGGCTCCACCGGGCCGCCGTAGGTCACCCCCGCGCCCAGCCCGGCGGCGGTGCCCGGGAACATCCGCAGCAGGAACTCGTCGGGGCCGTCGGAGCCCTCGGTGTCCACGACCACGTCGTCCCGGCCGTCACCCGTGATGTCACCGGTCACGACGCTGTAGCCGGTGAAGGGCAGCCCCGTCCGGCCGATCGGCTGCGTCTTCAGGCCCTTCGCCGAACCGGGCAGCACGGCCAGGGTTCCCTCGTCGGCCCCGTCGTCGAAGTAGGCCTGCGTGACCAGGTCCGTGTAGCCGTCGCCGTTGATGTCGCCCGAGGCGATCGGCCCCATTCCGGCGCCGCCGCCGGGCGGGGCGAACGCGGTCATCGCCGGTTCGTCGATGTCCCGCAGACTGCTCGCACCGCGTACCACGTTCACCTTCGTTCCGGTGGAGACCGCGATGTCGTCGCGCCCGTCGTGGTCGAAGTCCCCGACCGTCAGGTTGTCGCCGAAGCCCTCGCGCGGGGCCGGCTTCGGATCGTGGAACGCGATGGCGTCGCCGCCCGGTCCGCCCTTGGCCCCGAAGACGATGGTCACGGCGCCGGCGCCCGCCACCGTCCCGATGGCCTCGCCGCCGGAACCGATCACCAGGTCGGTGTACCCGTCGCCGTCCACGTCGCCCATGGCCACCGAGGAGCCGAACCGGTCACCGGCCTCCGGCACGCCCGGGATGCCGGCCGTGTCCTGAGTGATGCCCTTGTGCCTGTCGACCCGCACGCCCTGGGCGGTGCCGTGGACGAGGGAGACGTAACCCGCCTTCGCGTACCCCTTGATGGTGCCCTCCGGGGCGCCCGCCGCGAGGTCGCCGAAGCCGTCCCCGTCCACGTCGCCCGGCGCCGGGGCGGCCGCCTTGCGTGGGGTCTGCGACGCCGCCGTCGCACCGTGAACCGGTGCGGCGAAGGCGGCAGGTGCCACCAGGCCCCCCGCCGCCACAGCTGTCGCCAGAGCCGTACACGCCATCAGATGCCGTGCCATGTGCCCACTCCCGTCCCTGTGCTTACCGAGTGCCGCCGCCGGCCGCCCGGGAGGGGCGCCGGAGGCGGCCGTCAACCCACAAGGCCAGTGAGGGGAATGAATAGTTGCGGTCCTCCCGTCGGCCGGCCCTCTCCCGGCCGGACCGGGCGGGGAGCCGCGCGCCACGCACCGGGCACGCGGACGCCCGCACCGTGCACGATCCGCGGTGCGGGCAGTCATGGCCCGGGGGCGTGTTCTACGACCGGCCCCGGCTGCTCCTCAACGACGCTCCCGCGCAGACCAGCCCGAGCAGAACGGTCAGGCCGCCGATGATGACGTTGTTGAGTACGACGCCCATGTCCGGGCTGCTGCCCACCACCCAGGGCGAGATGATCATCCAGGCGCCCATGGCGCAGATGGCCCAGCTCAGGCCATACATCCGTTGCGGCATCACGGTGAACCCGAGACCCAGCACGGCGATCGCGATACCCATGATCAGGTTGTGATTCACCAGGGTGGTCTGGCTCGTAGTGAAGTGCAGCACCCAGGGCGAGATGGCGCAGTACAGGCCGACCAGGAACACCGGCCCGTCCACGAGTGCCACGTCGCGGCCACCCATCACCCGTGCGTAGCGATCGCGCATTTCGGTGGCGTCGGGGTGTCCGGCCAAGTCGTGGCCGGCGTGCGAGACGTTTGACATGAGGTTCGTCTCCTTCGCTCCCGCAGGCCAGGACGCGCCTTGTGCGATGAGCGGCCTGCAATGCCATTCTGCTCTTATTTGTCGCTTATGTGTAGGTTCAAGGCAGCTGAATTTCGGCGGGATTCGCACCGGTCCGGAGGCCGTCGGGCCGTTCGGCGGCCCGGGGGGCATCCGGTCGGCGCGCGGCGGGCGACCGCTTCGCGAACACGCGGCAGAGCGCGCCGGTCACGGTGGCGGCGGCCAGGAAGAGCACCGTGAACCACTGGAAGTACCAGTGGCCGCCCGCCGGGTCGTACACCGCCGCCCGGGGCCAGGCCAGGTTCACCGTCATGCCGGTCCCGTAGAGGAAGGCCAGCGCGTTGACCGGCAGCCCCCAGCGGCCCAGCGAGAAGAGCGGCTCGCCCGCCTCGTCGCGGTGCGGTCCGGCGGCGGGGAAGAGCGGGGCGCGGCGCAGTCTGCGCAGCAGCATCGGGCCCGTGACCATGGAGTAGGCCAGGTACAGCATCGCGATACAGGTGGTGCCGATGGCCAGGAACGCCTCGGGGGAGGCCAGGTTGAGCAGCCCGAGCGCCGCCGCCGCGCCCCCGACGAGCAGCGCGGGCGCGGCGGGCATCCCGGTCCGCGCGGAGACCTTGGCGAGCCGGGGCGAGCAGGGCAGCACCCCGTCACGTGCCATCGAGAACAGCATCCGGGACCCCGCCGTCTGGATGGCCAGCGTGGCCACGGCCACCGCGACCGCCACGTCGGCGAGCAGCATCCGGCCCACGCCGTCACCGAGGCTGCTGGTCAGCACGTACGAGAGGCCTTCCGTGGCCAGCCGTCCGTCGGTCAGGGCTGGCGCGGCCAGCACGCCGGCGAGTACCAGCAGCCCGCCGAGCACGCCCGCCGAGGCCAGCGCGAGCAGGATCGTCCGGGGGGCGGTGCGGCGCGGTGAACGGGTCTCCTCGCTCATCTCGCCCGCGCTGTCGAAGCCGATCAGGACGTAGGCGGCGGTGAACGAACCCACCAGCAGCGCCCCGAGCGCGTCGCCCCGGCCGCCGGTGTGCAGCGTCACGCCCGGTCCGCGTTCGGTGTGTGTGAACAGCAGGACGAGGATCAGCACGGCGCCGATGATCTCCGCCGTCACTCCGATCCGGTTGACGGCCGACATGATCCGGTTGTCGAGCAGGTTCACCGTCGTGGTCAGGGCGAGGAGTGCCACCGCGAGCAGCGCCGCGTTGGCCGCGCCGGTCGGGGTGGTGGGTGCCGGATCGCCGCCCGCCAGCTGGAATCCGGACCAGATCGCGGGAAGCACCACCTGGAGTACGAGTGCCGCCGCGGCGACCACGACGATCTGTCCGATCACCATGATCCACCCGGCGAACCAGCCGAAGGCGGGTGTACTCAGCCGGGTCGACCACTGGTAGATCGCGCCGGACAGCGGGTAGCGGGCGGCGAGTTCGGCGAAGCACGCGGCCACCAGCAGCTGCCCCAGCAGCACGGCCGGCCAGGTCCAGAAGAAGGCGGCCCCGCCGAAGGAGAAGCCGAACGCGAAGAACTGGAAGACGGTGGTGAGCACCGAGATGAAGGAGAACCCGGCGGCGAACGAGGCGTAGCGCCCCATGGTCCGGTGCAGTTCCTGGCGATAGCCGAAACCGGCCAGGGAGGCGTGGTCGCCCCGGCCGGCCGGGGTGGGATCCGGTCGTGTGCCCGTTGGTGCGGTGGCGGTCATGTCAGCCCCTGTCGCCGATTTCCTGTCGGGCGACAGAAATTAGGGACGAGCTGTTTCGCAGGCGTGACGCGGCCGTGTCCGCGCGGGGCCGAACTGCTCACGCCCCCCGGCGGGTTGCCGGGGGGCGTGAGCAGTTCGGCCGTGAGTGACTACTTCGGGGGCATCAGGACCGAGTCGACGATGTAGACCGTCGCGTTGGCGGTCGGGACATTGCCGCAGACGACCTTCGAGGAGTCGTTCACGGTGTACTCCATGTTGGAGCCCGACGTCGTCAGCTTGCCCTTCTCCAGGGTCTCGAAGGAGCCCTTCTCCAGCTGCTTCGGGGTCAGCTTCTCGCCCACCACGTGGTAGGTGAGCACCTTGGTCAGCTCGGCCTTGTCGGCCAGCAGCTTGTCCAGGTCGGCCTTCGGGACCTTGGCGAAGGCGTCGTTGGTCGGGGCGAACACGGTGATGTTCTGCGCGTTGTTCAGGGTGTCGACCAGCCCGGCCTTCTTCACCGCGGTGACGAGGGTGGAGAGCGCCGGGTTGTTCGACGCGGCCGTGGCGACCGGGTCCTTCGCCATGCCGTCGAAGGAGCCCGAACCGCTCTTCGGCACCGACGCGCAGCCCGGACCGAAGGGCTTGTCCATGTTCATCGAGTCACTGGCGGAGGCGGATGCCGAGGCCTTGGCGGAGCTGGCGGTCGAGCCGGACGCGCTGTCCTTGGAGTCGCTGGAACAGGCGGTGAGGGCGAGCGGGAGCACCACTGCCGCGGACACGGCGACGGCGGCACGGCGGATGTGGAGGGCGTTCATGATGTTCTCCTGGGTCGATCCGGGTAACTGACTGATCACGTGAAGTGAGGAAGGGGAAGTGTGTGGGGCCGCGGCCCTGTTCCGCGCTGGATCCGGGCGCTGCGGCGGGGGTGTCCGCTCAGGACACGTCGACCACCACCGAGTGCCAGCCGGTCGCCCCGTTGGGGACCGTGCCGACCCGTTTGTCGGTCTGGGTGACGCCGGTGCGGTCGGTCGCGCGGACCTCCAGGGTGTGGTTGCCGGAGGTGGCCGGCCAGTCCCACACCCACTGCCGCCAGGTGTCCCGGCTGTCCTCGGCGGCCAGCCGCGCGTGGTGCCACGGTCCGCCGTCCACCCGGACCTCGACCCGCGAGATCCCGCGGTGCTGGGCCCAGGCGACCCCGGCGACCGGGATCGTGCCGGCCTTCGGGGAGGCGAACGGGCGGGGGGTGTCGATCCGGGACTCGGTCTTGATGGGCGCCTGCTTGGACCAGGACCGCTTGACCCAGTAGGCGTCGTAGTCGTCGAACGTGGTGAGCTCGATGTCCTTCATCCACTTGCAGGCCGACACGTATCCGTACAGGCCGGGGACGATCATCCGGACCGGGAAACCGTGGTCGAAGGGGAGCGGCTCACCGTTCATGCCGAGGGCGAGCATCGCGTCGCGTCCGTCCATCACCGTCTCGACCGGGGTGCCGATGGTCATGCCGTCCACCGAACGCGTGATGATCTGGTCGGCGGGGCCGCCGCGCGACGGCGGCTTCACCCCGGCCTCGCGCAGCAGGTCGGCCAGCCGGACGCCGATCCACCGGGCGTTGCCCACATACGGTCCGCCGACCTCGTTGGACACACACGTCATGGTGATGTCGCGCTCGATGATCTCGCGGCGCAGCAGGTCCTTGAAGCTGAGCTCCACAGGGCGCTTCACGCCCTTGCCGTGGATCTTCAGCTTCCAGTCGTTCGCGTCGATGCGCGGGACGACCAGAGCCGTGTCCACCCGGTAGAAGTCCTTGTTCGGTGTGATGAACGAGCCGAGTCCGCGGATCCGCAGATCGGCGCCCGCCGGTACGGCCGGCGCCGCCGAGGCGGGCACGGGCAGCACCAGGTCCTGGCGTGAGGCGGTCGCCCCGGCCTGGACGGCGGAGGTGAGCCGTCGCCCCAGCACACCGGCGCCCGCCGAGGCCGCCGCCGCGGCGCTCGCCGCGATGACGAAGCCCCGCCGGTCGAAGGTGCTGGATGCCGGCGCCCCGCCCCTCCCGCCAGCCGCGGGGGAGGGACCGGGAACCAGGGCGAGCCGTCCGACCAGGAGATAGAGCACCCCTGCGGCCAGTACGGCACCCACCACCGAGGGCAGCGCGTCCGCGGCCTGGCCCTCCGGCCGGCCCACCGCGGCGACTGCCCCGACCACACCGAAGACCAGCACGGCGGCCGAGCCGATGAGCCGGTGCCGCAGGGCGAGCACTCCGACCACCACCGCGAAACCGGCCAGCAGAACCAGGATGCCCAGCTCCAGGACCAGCTTGTCGTTGGTGCCGAAATGCCGGACGGCGAAGTCCTTCAGGGCCGGGGGAGTGCGGTCGATGACCGCACCGCCCACCGCCGTGACCGGACCTGCCTCGGGACGGACCGCCGCCGCCGCCAGCTCGGCGACGGCCAGCGCACTGAACCCGGCGATCAGACCGCTGAGCGCGGCGAGTGCGGCTCGCGCCCAGCGGGATCGCCGGGACCCGTGGGCCCCGTCCTGCGCATCGTTCTGATCTTCGCTCACACCGGGGATTCGGTGCCGGTCGCTCGGCGGATTGGTCCCTCACCCGAATGGATGAGAGCGGATCACGGCCAATCCACGGTGCGACCTGCAACGAATCACACCCGAAAGGCATCCGCAGCTCCTCCGGAGACAGAAGGAGGGGTGAGTGGTGCCGGTGCTCGGAGGGAGCGTTATGACAGGGATGCGGCGACGGACAGCCGTGGTGGGCAGCGGGGTGGCGGGACTGACGGCCGCCCACATCCTGCGGACGGCCCACGACGTGACGCTGTTCGAGGCGGACAGCAGGGTGGGCGGCCACGCGCACACCCACGAGCTGCCCGCATCCGACGGCCGCGTGCACCGCGTGGACTCCGGCTTCATCGTGCACAACCGGCGCACCTACCCGCACCTGCTGCGGCTCTTCGCGGAACTCGGCGTCGCCACGCAGGAGTCGGAGATGAGCATGTCCGTGCGGTGCGAGGGCTGCGCCCTGGAGTACGCGGGCGCCCGAGGCGCGGCGGGCCTCCTCGCCCGGCCGGACGCGGTCCGCAGCCCGGCCTATCTGCGGATGCTGGCCGCGGTGCCCCGCTTCCACCGGGCCGCCCGGCGGCTGCTGGCGGACGGAGAACCGGCCGCGCAGACCATGACACTGGGCGATTTCGCCGCCCGGGGCCGCTTCTCCCCGTACTTCACCGCCCACTTCCTGACCCCACTCGTCTCCGCGGTCTGGTCCTGCGACCCGGTGACCGCGATGCGGTACCCGGCCCGCTACCTCTTCACCTTCCTCGACCACCACGGGCTGCTCTCGGTCACCGGCTCCCCGGTGTGGCGGACGGTCACCGGCGGATCGGGCGCCTACGTCGACCGGGTCACCAAGGAGCTCGGCGCCGTACGCACGTCCACCCCGGTACGCGCCGTGCGCCGGCACGCCGACGGGGTGGAGATCACCACCGCGGACGACACCACCGAGGAGTTCGACTCCGTCGTCATCGCCACCCACCCCGACCAGGCGCTGCGCATGCTCGCCGACCCCACGGACGAGGAGCGCGACACCCTCGGCGCGTTCCGCTACTCCCGCAATCCCACCCTCCTGCACACCGACACCCGGCTGCTGCCGAGCGCCCGGGGCGCCCGCGCCTCCTGGAACTACCTGATGCCGTCCTGCACCGCGAGCCCCGACCACGTCACCGTCAGCTACGACATGAACCGGCTCCAGCGGCTCGACGCCCCCGAGACCTTCGTCGTCACGCTGAACGGCGCCGACCGCGTCGCCCCCGGCCTGGTCCGCGCCCGCATGGTCTACGAACACCCCGTCTACACCCCGGAGTCGGTGGCCGCGCAGGCCCGGCTGCCCGCCCTGTCCGGACCGCTCACCGCCTACGCGGGGGCGTACCACGGCTGGGGATTCCACGAGGACGGCTGCCGCTCGGGGGCGGAGGCGGCCAGAGCCCTGGGGGTGGACTGGTGAACGCCCTCTACCCCTGCACCATCGCCCATGTACGGTCCGCGCCCGTCACATACGCCTTCCGGCACCGCACCTACCTGTGGCTGATCGACCCGGACGGGCCACCGCCGCTGCCCGCCGCCCTGCGCGTCCTGGCCCGCTTCGACGCGCGCGACCACTTCGCCGGCACGGCCCCGACCATCCGGGCCGGCCTGAGCCGGTTCCTGGCCGCGAACGGCATCGACCTCGCCGACGGAACCGTGCGGATGCTCACCCAGGCCCGGGTGTTCGGCCACGTCTTCAACCCGCTGACCGTCTACTGGTGCCGCCGCGCCGACGGCACCCCGCTCTGCACGGTCGCCGAGGTGCACAACACCTACGGCGAACGGCACTGCTACCTGCTGCACCCGGACCCCGCCGGACGGGCCTCCACGGAGAAGGAGTTCTACGTATCGCCGTTCTTCGGCGTCGACGGCTCCTACCGGATGCGGCTCCCCGAGCCCGGTCCCCGGCTCGAACTGGCGGTGCATCTGGAACGGTCCGGCACCCGGCCCTTCACCGCCACCGTGCGCGGTGTACGACGCCCGGTGACCCCGCGCGTACTGCTCCGGCTGGCGCTGCGCCACCCCTGGTCCACGGCGGTCGTCTCGGTCGCCATCCGGCTGCACGGAATCCGCCTGCTGCTGCGCGGGCTGCCCGTGCGGTCCCGTCCCCGCCCCACCACTCAGGAAGGAATGCAGTGAGCGTGTCCACGTCCCACTCCCCGTCGTCCCCGGCCACCTCGCCCCCGGCGGCCGCCCCGTCCCCGGTTTCCCCGCCCATGGCGCACGCCCCGGACACCGACCCCGAGCGCTGGCCCGATGTAGCCCGGCCGCCGCGCGCGTCCCGGCTGCGGACCGCCGTCGCCGAACGGCTCGTACGCCACGCCCTGGCCCGGCTCCCCCTCCGTGTCCGGCTCGCCGGACAGGAGGGCCTCGGCCTCGGCGGGCCCCTGATGGACGTCCGGGACCCCGACGCCTTCTTCCGCCGGATCGGCGTGAACGGCCTGATCGGCTTCGGGGAGTCCTACATGGCGGGCGAGTGGGACTCACCCGACCCGGTGGGCGTCCTGACGGTCCTCGCCGGCGAGGTCGCCTCCCTGATCCCGCAGCCCCTCCAGCGGCTGCGCGGACTCTGGGCGGGGCGCCGCCCCGCGGAGCAGCTCGGCACCCCCGAAGGCGCCCGGGACAACATCAGCCACCACTACGACCTGTCCAACGAACTCTTCGCGCTCTTCCTCGACGAGACCCTCAGCTACTCCTCCGCCGTCTTCCGCAGCTTCCCCGCCGACGCCGAGGCCCTGCCCGCCGCCCAGCACCGCAAGATCGACCGGCTGCTCGACCTGGCCGGGGTCGGACCCGGGACCGAACTCCTCGAGATCGGCACCGGCTGGGGAGAACTGGCGATCAGGGCCGCCGCCCGCGGCGCCCGGGTCGTCTCCGTCACACTCTCCGCCGAACAGCGGGACCTGGCCCGCCGCAGAATCAGCGACGCCGGATACGGCGACCGGGTCGAGGTCCGGCTCTGCGACTACCGAAGCGTCCAGGGGAGTTACGACGCGGTGGTCAGCGTCGAGATGATCGAGGCGGTCGGCGCGGAGTACTGGCCGGTCTACTTCCGGACCCTGGAGGAGCGGCTGGCCCCCGGCGGCCGGATCGCACTCCAGGCCATCACCATGCCGGACGACCGGATGCGCGCCTCCCGCACCACCTTCACCTGGATCCACAAGTACATCTTCCCCGGCGGACTCCTGCCGTCCGTCGAGGCCATGGCGGAGGTCACGGCCGAACACACCGGCCTGCGCATCGACCGCTGCGACGACTTCGGCACCCACTACGCCGAGACGCTGCGGCTCTGGCGCGAACGGTTCACCGAGCGGACCGAGGAGATCGACGCACTCGGCTTCGACGCGGTCTTCCGCCGCATGTGGACCTTCTACCTGGCCTACTCCGAGGCGGGATTCCGCTCCGGCTACCTCCATGTGCGGCAACTGCTGCTGACCCGTCAGGAAACGGCGTGATGACTCTTACCGGCAAGCAGGACAAGCAGGCGACGACCGGCGCCGCCCAGCGCCTTGAGCCCCTCGTCGAGCAACTGCTCGGCGGCCCGCTCCCGGTCAGGGTACGGATGTGGGACGGCAGCGAGACCGGCGCCGCCGACGGCCCCCTGGTCCACGTGCGCTCCCGGCGGGCACTGCGACGGCTGCTCTGGGCGCCGGGCGAACTCGGCCTCGCCGAGGCGTACATCACCGGTGACGTCGACGTCGAGGGAGACCTGGCCGAGGGGCTGCGCGCGATGCGCCTCGCGGTACGCGAGCGCGGACTGCGCCCGCCGCGTCCCGGTGTCGGCGACCGGCTGCGGGCGGCCGGCACCGCACTGCGCCTGGGCGCGGTCGGCCCCCGGCCGCCGGTCCCCGCCGCCCGCGCCGGACTCCACGGCGTCCTGCACAGCAAGTCCCGCGACCGGGCCGCGATCAGCCATCACTACGACCTCTCCAACGACTTCTACGCCCTGCTCCTCGACGAGACGATGGCCTACTCCTGCGGCTACTGGACCAGTGACGCACCCGGCTACGAACCCGTCGACGCCCAGCACGACAAGCTCGAACTGATCTGCCGGAAGCTCGACCTGCGCCCCGGGGCGCGGCTGCTCGACATCGGCTGCGGCTGGGGCTCGCTGACCCTGTACGCCGCACAGCGGCACGGAGTCCGCGTCACCGCCGTCACCCTCGCCCGCGAACAGGCCGCCCACGTCCGCGCGCAGGTGGCCGAACGGAACCTGGAGGACCTGGTCGAGGTCCGCTGCTGCGACTACCGCGACATCGGCCGGGCACCGGGCCATGAGGGCGGCTACGACGCGGTGTCCACCATCGAGATGGGCGAGCACGTCGGTGACGCCGAGTACCCCGCCTTCACCGCCACTCTGCACGCCATGGTCCGCCCGCAGGGCCGGGTGCTGGTCCAGCAGATGTCCCGGGGCCGCGACGCCCCGGGCGGCGGCGCGTTCATCGAGTCCTACATCGCCCCCGACATGCACATGCGCCCGCTCGGTGAGACGGTCGCGCTGCTGGAGGGCGCCGGACTCGAAGTACGCGACGTCGAGGCGCTGCGCGAGCACTACGTACTGACGGTCGACGCGTGGCGGCGCACCCTGGAGGGCAACCAGCAGGAGTTCGTGGACCTGGTCGGCGAGGAGACCGTACGGGTGTGGCGGCTCTACCTGGCCGGCGGCGCCCTCGCCTTCGAGGAACGGCGGATGGGCGTCGACCAGATCCTCTCCGTACGTCCGCAGGAGACCGGCACGGCCGGGATGCCCGCCACCCGGCGCGGCTGGTACGCCGATCCGGCGGTACCGGCCGCCCGTGACGGCGAGAGCGCCGGGATCACCGGATGAACGGCTTCGGATGGGCGGCGTTCGCACAGGGCCTCGCGCCCAGTGCGGGCGCCGCGCTCGCCGTCATGCTCGCCACGTTCGCCGTCGCGCTGCGCAAGGGCGTGCACCGCGTCGTGGACGTCGCCTGGGGGCTGGGGTTCACCGCCGTCGCGCTCGTCTCGTACGCCATGTCGGCGGGCGGCGGGGGAGACGGCACCCGGCGGCTGCTGGTCACCGTACTGACGGCGGTGTGGGGGCTGCGGCTCGCCTGGCACATCGCCCGCCGCGGGCGGGGGCACGGGGAGGACCCGCGCTACGAGGCGATGCTGGCCAAGGCGCCCGGCAGCCCCGCGCTGTACGCGCTGCGGAAGGTGTACCTGCTCCAGGGGGCGCTCGTCTGGCTGATCTCGCTGCCGGTACAGGCGGCCGGGTACGTTCAGGGGCCGGCCGGCGCCCTGGTGTGGGCGGGGGCCGCGCTCTGGGCGCTCGGTCTCTGCTTCGAGGCGGTGGGCGACCACCAGCTGGCCCGGTTCAAGGGGGATCCGGCCAACCGGGGGCGGATCATGGACCGGGGGCTGTGGTCCTGGACCCGGCATCCGAACTACTTCGGTGACTTCTGCGTGTGGTGGGGACTGTTCCTGATGGTCTGCGAGGCGCCGTCGGCGGCCGCGGCCACCGTCGTGGCGCCCGTCCTGATGAGCTTCCTGCTCATCGGGGGCAGCGGAAAGGCCCTGCTGGAACGGCATATGGCGGAGCGTCCGGGCTTTGCCGAGTACACCGCCAGGACCAGCGGCTTCTTCCCCCGGCCGCCGCGCGGGAGCTGAGTCCGGAGCCCCGGCGGCGCTGTACTGGGCCCCGTACCTCCATCGCCTCCCAACGGCGGAGGTACGGGGCGAGCACCGCGACGTGGTCCCGCGCCCGCCGGGACGACCCGACCCGGGCGAGAACGGTGGCCACCGCGTCCGGGGGCGGGACCCGCGCAGCGTGGCGGCCGGCGGTCCCGCTCACGACGTGTTCCCGTCGTGGCGTGGCTCATGCGGGCCGTGACCGGCCGAAACGCTTCGTTCCGGCCGGTCACGGCCCGCCTTCTCAGGCCGGTGGCAGCTTCATCAGCGCCAGCGGGGTGGTGGTCGGCTGCTCGGAGCCGCCCGCCGGCTCGACCGTGACACCGACTCCCGTCGCGTCGTCCACCGGCCCGTCGAGCAGGGTCGCGTAGGTCGTCGACGAGGGTCCGGTCGCCTGCATCAGGCCCGCGGAACGCATCGTGCCGCCGTCGTCGTACCAGAGCTGGTAGTCCTTGCCCTCGGGTGCCTCAGGCAGGCCCGAGGCCAGGAACACGGCGCGGTCCTGGCTCCTGGAGACCACCACGGTGCCCTTCGCACCGTCGCTCAGCGTGGCCGAGTCGGTCCGGGCGTCGGGTGCCGAGATGACCTCGGCCAGCTGCGCGCCCCGCTGCTCGCTCGCGCGGGCGTCGGTCCGGGCGTCCTGCGCCTCCTGGTTCTGCCAGACGGCGACGCCGCCCAGGCCGGCCGCCGCGGCCAGGCACGCGGCCAGGGCGAACTTCGGCCACCGCCCCGCCCTGGATGTGACGTTCCGGCTCACCGTGCCGCCGGAGCGGGCCCGGTGGCCGGTGGACGGCGGCTCCTGGCGTACGGTCGTGATCTCCATCAGCACCCGCTCGCGCAGATCCCGCGAGGGCGTGGCCGAGACGGCGAGGCCGAGCCGGGTAGCCGTCTCGGACAGCTCCCGAACCTCCACGGAGCAGGCCTCGCAGTCGCCCAGGTGGCGTTCGAAGTCCCGGCGTTCGGTCTCCGGGAGCGCGTGCAGGGCGTAGGCCCCGGTCAGTGTGTGAAGTCCGGCGTTGCTCATGCGCTCACCCCGAGGCAGTCGCGCAGCCGGATCAGCCCGTCGCGCAGTCGAGTCTTGATCGTTCCGAGCGGTACCGCCAGCAGCTCGCCCACCTCGCGGTAGGTCAGCCCGCGGTAGTACGCCAGTGTGACGGATTCCCGTTGCAGCTCCGAGAGGGTCCGCATGCAGCGGCGGACCTGCTCCCGCTCCAGCCGGCTCTCGACCTGTTCGGTGACGTCGTCGAAGGCGGGGGTGCGGTCGAGCAGCGCCGCCTTGTGCTCACGGGCCGTCGTCGCCTCCACGGAGCGCACCCGGTCCACGGCGCGGTGATGGGCCAGTGTGAGCACCCAGTTCATGGCGCTGCCCCGGGCCGCCTGGAAGCGGGGCGCGGTGCGCCACACCTCCACCAGCACCTCCTGTGCGACCTCCTCCGACTGGGCGGGGTCGCGCAGGACGCTCCTCACCAGCCCGAGCACCGGGCCGCAGACGGCCTCGTACACCTGGGCGAAAGCATCTTGATCACCTCTGGCAACCATTCCCAGGAGCTCCTGGAGGTCGGGTCCGGCCGAGGCCAGTCCGCTGATGTGCACGGCTTCTTTCACGCGGGCTTCCTCCCGGGACGGTCAACAGTCTCCAGGAGTGATTCGGAGCCGGTGACGGTGCGGATTGGTCGAGGGACGGGGCAGTGGGAGGAATCCTTCCACGGCGCAATTCCTTCCACGCCCCGAGCCACGCCCCGAGCGGCTCTCCGGAGGCTCGCGCCCCGGGCCGCTCCGGGTTTCGCGATACATCGCGGTTGACGCCCGCCGGGCAGCTGACCAGCCCCAACCAGGCGAGTTACGACACCGGTCACGAGCGCCGGCTGCGGCTGATCCGCGCCCTGCTGGACGTCGGCGGGCTCCCGCTGTCGGCCATCGGTGACATGTTCCGGGTGTGGAGGATCAGGGCCGGCCCCCGCACGACGTGCTGGGCGTCGCGGCGAAGCGCGTGACCGCTCCCGTGGACGACGAGCCGGGGGCCGAACCGGAGGAGGCCCGCGAGGACCTGGGGGAGAGCGCGGTCGTCGGCATGGTGCTGGGCGAGGTGATGTTCAGCGCGCTGCGGCGGCTCGCGCACGTGGACGTGTCCGGCGCGGGCGTGCGGGCGGGGCGATGGGGGAGCGGCGGATACGGACGGCGCGTGAAGGGGCACGCATGGCGGTGGCCCCGGTCCGTGGACCGGGGCCACCGCCATGCCGGGCTGCGCGCACGTGTCCTACGCGGCGCTCTCCTCGCGTTCCACCTGAGCGTTCCACTCGCGCTTGACCGAGCGCCAGGCGTCGTCGTTCTGGCCGAGGCGCCAGTAGCCGGAGATCGACAGCTGGGGCAGCGGGATGCCGCGGTCCAGCCGCAGGTGACGGCGGATGTCCTTGACGAAGCCGGCCTCGCCGTGGACGAACGCCTGCACCTCGCCCGCCGGGAAGTCCAGTTCCTTCACGGCGGCGGTGAGCGCCTCACCGACCGGGCGCTCGCCCCGGTGCAGCCAGGTGACCTCGGTACCGTCCGGAGTGGCGATCTTCTGCTCCTCCGCGGCGTCCGAGACCTCGATGAAGGCGCGCACCACCGCGTCCGCGGGCATCTGCTCCAGCGCCGCGGCGATCGCCGGCAGCGCGCTCTCGTCGCCCACCAGGAGGTGCCAGCCGGCCGAGGCCTCCGGGCCGTAACCGCCGCCCGGTCCCAGGAAGGTCACCTGGTCGCCCGCCTTGGCGTGGGCCGCCCACGGGCCCGCCAGTCCCTCGTCGCCGTGCACCACGAAGTCGATGGCCAGTTCCCGGGCGGCCGGGTCCCAGGAGCGCACCGTGTACGTGCGGGTGGTGGGCCACAGTTCGCGCGGGAACTCCTCGCGGATGCGGGCGATGTCGAAGGGGTGCGCGTAGTCGGCGCCCTCGGGGGCGAAGCAGAGCTTGACGTAGTGGTCGCTGTAGCCGGAGAGCGCGAAATCGGCGAGACCGTCACCGCCGAGCACCACCCGGATCATGTGCGGGGTGATCTGCTCGGTGCGCAGGACCTGCGCACCCTGCGCCGTGGGGGCCTGCCGCGCCGGTCGTTCTGCCACGAGGTTCTCTCCCTGTCCGGGGCCGGTCCGGTACCAGCCTCCCTTAGGGTTACCTAACCTAACACCTCGTTCCCGAAGTGTCCTCAGTTCCGAAGCGTGAAGAGCAGCCTCTGCAGCGCGCCGCCCAGCCCCCACTGCCGCGCGAGCGCTTCGAGGGCCGCCGGGTCGCGCGGCCCGGCGGGCAGCGCGGGGTCGAACTCCGGGAGCGGTACGTCGCCGGCGACCCGGACCACCGTCGGCGCGACGGCCACGTAGTCACGGGCCTCGTCGAGCCGTTTGCGCTGCGAGGGCGTCAGCTTCGCGGCCGGGTCGTCCACTGCCGCCATGATTCCGGCGAGGTCGCCGAAGGCGTCCAGCAGCTTCGCGGCCGTCTTCTCACCGATCCCGGGCACGCCGGGCAGTCCGTCGCTCGGGTCGCCGCGCAGCAGGGCCAGATCGACATAGCCGGAGCCGTCCACCCCGTACCTCTCGCGCAGCCAGGCCTCGTCCGTCACCTGGAGCATGCCGACGCCCTTCAGCGGGTAGAGCACCCGCACCGCGCGGGCGTCGTCCACCAGCTGGTAGAGGTCCCGGTCGCCCGTGACGATGTCCACCGGGCCGGTCGCCAGGCCGGTCAGCGTCCCGATCACGTCGTCCGCCTCGTACCCCGCGGCGCCGACCCGGGCGATGCCCAGGGCGTCGAGCACGTCCTCGATGACCGGCACCTGCGGGGCCAGCGTGTCGGGGGTCTCCTCCTCGTCGGGCAGCCCCGTGCCGGTCTCCACCGCGACCCGGTGCGCCTTGTACGAGGGGATCAGGTCGACCCGCCACTGCGGCCGCCAGTCCGCGTCCCAGCAGGCGATCAGATCGTCGGGCCGGTGGTCCTGCACCAGCCGGGCGATGAAGTCGAGCAGTCCGCGCACGGCGTTGACCGGGGTACCGTCCGGTGCGCGCACCGAGTCGGGGACTCCGAAGTAGGCGCGGTAGTAGAGGGAAGCGGTGTCGAGGAGCATCAGGCGTCGCGTCACCCCCTGATGATGCCGCACCCCACCGACAGCGGCCGCCGGGGACGCGGTTCCCGATCCGAGGCCACTTCTGTGTGAGCTGGGTCACTCTCGTGTTTGGGTTGTGTAAGTGGGGGCAGGCGCGGCATTGGAGCGGACCACGTCGCATTTTCAACTAGTGCACGTGCCATGCGGACCGAATCCGCGCGCTCCACGGTCTGCCGGAGGGGGTGGCAGACCGTTTCGGTTCAACGCGTGAGGTGTATGTGTCAAGGCTGCAAGCCGAACACTTGTACAAGGTTTTCGGCAGACGACCCGATCAAGCCGTGCGGAAGCTCGAAGACGGCTCAAGCCGTGACGAGCTGCGCGCCGAGGGAACGACCGCAGCGGTGATCGACGCATCGTTCACCGTGGAGCCGGGACAGATCTTCGTTGTGATGGGTCTCTCCGGGTCCGGCAAGTCCACCTTGCTGCGGATGCTCAACGGGCTCCTGGAGCCCACCGCGGGGAAGGTGCTGTTCGACGGCCAGGACCTGACCGCCCTTGCCCCGGCCGAGCTCCGCCATGTCCGGTCCACCAAGATCAGCATGGTGTTCCAGCACTTCGCGCTCTTCCCGCACCGCAGTGTGCTGGAGAACGCCGGCTACGGCCTGGAGGTGCAGGGCGTGCCGCGCGACGAGCGCACCCGGCGCGCCACGGAGGCCCTGGAGATGACCGGCCTGGCGGGCTGGGAGAACTCCTGGCCCGACGAGCTGTCCGGCGGTATGCAGCAGCGCGTGGGCCTGGCCCGCGCACTGGCCACCGACGCCGACCTGCTCCTCATGGACGAGTCCTTCAGCGCCCTCGACCCGCTGATCCGCCGCGACATGCAGGACCAGCTCCTGGAACTGCAGAAGCGGCTGAAGAAGACCATCGTCTTCATCACCCACGACCTCAACGAGGCCATGCGCCTCGGTGACCGTATCGCTGTGATGCGGGACGGCGAGATAGTCCAGCTCGGCACCGCCGAGGACATCCTCGTCACCCCGGCCAACGACTACGTCGCCTCCTTCACCCAGGACGTGGACCGCTCCCGGGTGCTGACCGCGGGCGCGATCATGGCCGAGACGGACACCGTCATAGGCACCAGGACCGACGCGGGCAAGGAACTCCGTACCCCGGAGGACATCCTGCGGGAGGCTCCGGCCACCGTCACGGAGGGCACCCCGATCATCGAGCTGTTCACGCCCTGTTCGCAGAGCGCTGTCGCGGTCGCCGTGACCGACGACAAGGGCAAGCTCGTCGGCGTCGTGCCCCGTGCCCGGCTGCTCGCCGTGCTCGGTGAGCCGATGACCCCCGCCGAGGCTCCCCAGGACGCCGCAGACGCACTGAAGAAGGTGGCCAGTGTTTAGGCTCCACCTCGGCGACTGGGTCGACTCCGCCGTCGACTGGCTCCAGACCCACCTGGCCTGGCTCTTCGACGCCATCAGCTCCATAGTCAGCGGAATGTTCGACGGCATAGCCGCCGTGCTCTCCGCTCCCGCACCCCTGCTCTTCGCGGGCATCGTCGCCGTCATCGCCTGGTGGCTGCGCGGTCTGCTCGCCGGTGTGCTCGCGTTCGTCGGCTTCGCCCTCATCGACTCGGTCGAGTTGTGGGACGAAGCGATGGACACGCTCACCCTGGTACTCGTCGCGACGATCGTGACGCTGGTACTGGCCGTTCCGCTCGGTATCTGGGCCTCGCGCTCCAAGACCGTCAGCGCGGTGACCAGGCCGGTCCTCGACTTCATGCAGACCATGCCCGCCATGGTCTACCTGATCCCCGGCGTCATCTTCTTCGGCGTCGGCGTCGTCCCCGGCATCATCGCCACCATCATCTTCGCGCTGCCCCCGGGCGTCCGGATGACCGAGCTCGGCATCCGCCAGGTCGACGGTGAACTCGTCGAGGCGGCCGAGGCCTTCGGTACCACCTCGCGCAACACACTGCTGCGGGTGCAGCTGCCGCTCGCGCTGCCCACGATCATGGCGGGCATCAACCAGGTCATCATGCTGGGCCTGTCCATGGTGGTCATCGCCGGCATGGTCGGCGGCGGCGGCCTCGGTGGCTCCGTCTACCGCGCCATCGGCAACGTCGACGTCGGCCTCGGCTTCGAGGCCGGTATCTCCATCGTCATCCTGGCGATGTACCTGGACCGGATGACCAGCGCGCTGGGCCGCGAGGTCTCCCCGCTGGCCCGCCGCGCGCTCGCCAAGGCGCAGGCCGTGGCCGGCGGACTGAAGATGTGGAACTACCGTCCGCAGCCCGTCGTCGCCGTGGCCGGCATCGTCGTCCTGGCGCTCGTCGCCGGGAGCATGAGCCTGTTCGGCGGCTCCTCGGACTCGGACAACACCGCGAAGAGCGACCCGAAGAACGTCGGCGCCGGCAAGACGGTCAGCATGGGTTACATCCCGTGGGACGAGGGAATCGCCTCCACCTTCCTCTGGAAGGAGCTGCTGGAGCAGCGCGGCTTCAAGGTCGACGCCAAGCAGTACGAGGCCGGCGCGCTGTACACCGGTATGGCCAACGGCCAGATCGACTTCGAGACCGACTCCTGGCTGCCGGTCACCCACGCCGCGTACTGGAAGAAGTACAAGGACCGCCTGGACGACATGGGCTCCTGGTTCGGACCCACCACGCTGGAACTGGCCGTCCCTTCGTACGTGAAGGACGTCAAGACCCTGGACGACCTCAAGGGCAAGGGCTCGAAGTTCAAGGGCCGCGTCGTGGGCATCGAGCCGAGCGCCGGTGAGACGGGCCTGCTCAAGGACAAGATCCTGCCGGGCTACGGCCTGGACAAGGAGTACAAGGTCGTCGACGGCTCCACGCCGTCGATGCTGGCCGAGCTGAAGCGCGCGTACGCCAAGAAGGACCCCATCGTGGTTCCGCTCTGGTCTCCGCACTGGGCGTACAACCAGTACGACCTGACCAAGCTCAAGGACACCAAGAACCTCTGGGGCAAGGGCGACGGCATCCACACGCTGAGCCGCAAGGGCTTCTCCGACGAGAACCCCGAGGTCGGCAAGTGGCTGAAGAACTTCAAGATGACCGAGGACCAGCTCACCAGTCTTGAGGCGCAGATCCAGAAGAGCGGATCCGGCAAGGAGCAGGAAGCCGTCCGCACCTGGCTGAAGGCCAACCCGGGATTCGCCGACAAGGCGGCCCCGGTCGCGAAGGCCGCCACCTCCAAGGGCGCCAACGGCAAGGACGAGCGCGAGCGCGCCGTCGAGATGGCCTGGTTCCCGTGGGAGGAGGACATCGCCGCCACGTACCTGTGGAAGGCCGTCCTGGAGGACCGCGGTTACAAGATCAACCTCAAGCAGTTCGAGGTCGGCCCGATGTACACCGCGATGTCCCGCGGTCAGATCGACGTGCAGTTCGACGGCTGGCTGCCGTACACCCAGAAGAACTACTGGGACAAGTACGGTTCGAAGCTGACGGACATCGGCTCGTGGTACGGCCCCACCTCGATCGAGGTCGCGGTGCCCGACTACGTGAAGGACGTCAAGTCCCTGGCGGACCTCAAGGGCAAGAGCGACGAGTTCAAGGGCCGGATCGTCGGCATCGAGCCGGGTACCGCCACGATGGAGAACCTCAAGAAGAACGTGCTGCCGAAGTACGGCCTCGACAAGGAGTACAAGGTCGTCGACTCCTCGACGCCCGGCATGCTGGCCGAGCTGAAGCGCGCGTACGCCAAGAAGGAGCCCATCGCCGTACTCCTGTGGACCCCGCACTGGGCCTACAACGAGTACAAGATGACCAAGCTCCAGGACCCGCAGAAGGCGTTCGGTGAGGGCGACCGGCTGCACACCATCGGTTCCAAGGACTTCCCGAAGAACTACCCGCAGCTGACCAAGTGGTTCAAGAACTTCAAGCTGAGCGAGGACCAGCTCGGCGGCCTGGAGAACGAGATCCAGAAGCAGGGCACGGGGCACGAGGAGGAAGCCGTGAAGGCCTGGATGGACAAGAATCCGGGCATCGCGGACAAGATGGCTCCGCAGCAGTAACCCCGTCGTACCCCACCAGGGGCGCGGCACGGAGAGGGGTGGTCACCGCCGACGGCGGTGACCACCCCTTTCGGGCTGTCCGGACGTCTCATTACCGGCCGTCCTCGCGTAACCGTGTGCGTAAGGTGCTGGCAGCCGGAAGGATGGGGAGTCGGGAGGGAGCCGGACATGGACGACAAGGAAACACTCCGGGTGGGCGCGGCGGTCCGACGGCAGCGCAGGTCCCTGGGGCTCACGCTGGCCGCGGTCGCGACGCGCAGTGGCCTGTCCGTACCGTTCCTCAGCCAGATCGAGAACGAACGGGCCAGACCCAGCGCCCGGTCCCTGGACCGGGTCGCGGACGCGCTGGAGACCACCACCGCGCGGCTGCGGGCCGCCGCCGACTCGGCGCGCGCCGTCGACGTCGTGCGCGGCGCGCCGGAGGACGGCGACGGGGTACGCCGGGTGGTGCGCGGCCGCCACCAGCTCAGCGCCCTCGAATTCACCGGCGAGCTCGACCTGGGGCGCGAGTTCCAGCACCGCAACGACGAGGTCATGTACGTGGCCGAGGGCGCGGCGGAGGTGGAGGCCGAGGGCCAGGCGTACCGGCTGGAGCGCGGCGACACGCTGTTCCTCTCGGGCGGGGTGCGCCACCGCTGGCGGGCCACGGTCCCCGGCACCCGGCTGCTGTTCGTGGCGGTCGCGGAACACATCGACGCGACGTTCGACCCTCGCCGCTGAGGCGCAGGATTCACCGGCCAGCTGCCAGGAGGTCACAGCCGTGCGGGTCGTCTCCCTCGTCCCCTCGCTCACCGAGGCCGTCGCCGAGAGCGGCCCCGGGCTGCTGGTCGGCGCCACCGACTGGTGCACCCACCCCGCCGGGCTGCGCGTCGCCCGGGTCGGGGGCACCAAGAACCCCGACGTGCCCGCGATCCTCGCCCTGCGACCCGATCTCGTCGTGGCCAACGAGGAGGAGAACCGGGAACCCGACCTCGCCGCGCTCCGGGACGCCGGGACCGAGGTCCTCCTCACCACCGTCCGTACCCTCGACGACGCCTTCGCGGAGCTGCACCGGCTCCTGACCGTGGCCTGCGGGCTGCCGAGGCCCCGCTGGCTGGACGAGGCCGAGGCCGCCTGGGCGGCGCTGCCGCCGCCGTCCGCCCCGCGCCGTGCCGTCGTCCCCGTCTGGCGCAAGCCCTGGATGGTCCTGGGCCGCGACACCTTCGCCGGCGACCTGCTGGCCCGGCTCGGCGTGGACAACGTCTACGCGGACCACGCCGAGCGCTACCCCCGCGTCCCGCTCGACGAGCTGAACGCGGCCGGCGCCGACCTGGTCGTGCTGCCCGACGAGCCGTACCGGTTCACCGCAGCCGACGGGCCCGAGGCCTTCCCCGCGCTGCCCGCCGCACTCGTCGACGGGCGTTTCCTCACCTGGTACGGGCCGTCACTGGTGCGGGCGCCCGAGGCGCTGCGGGCGGCGCTCGGCTGAGCGGTCCCGGTGCCGCACCGGTATCCGCGTCCGCGCAAAACCGCTGGCCCGTGCCCCGGGCGGCCCGCAAGGATACGTGGATGACCGTCACCGCACCGCCCGCCTCCGGCGTCCGCCACGACTGGGCCGAGCTCCCGGCCTCCGTGCGCCGCGCCGTCGAGGACATCCTGGGCTCACCCGTCACGGAGGCCCGCAGCCAGAACGGCGGCTTCTCGCCCGGCGTCGCCGCACGGGTCAGGCTCGCCGACGGCGGCCGGGCGTTCGTCAAGGCGGTGAGCGCCGAGGTGAACGCCGGAGCCCCGGACCTGCACCGCGCCGAGGCCCGCCACACCGCCGCACTCCCGCCGCACGCCCCGGTGCCCCGGCTGCTCGGCTCGTACGACGACGGCACCCGCGTCGCGCTCGTCCTGGAGGACATCGAGGGCCGCCAGCCCGCCGTCCCCTGGGACCGGGGCGAACTGGACCGCGTCCTGGACGCGGTCGACGCACTCGGCCGCTCGCTCACCCCGGCGCCGATCGACGCGCCCCCCGTCACGCTGCGTGACGCCTCGATGTTCACCGGCTGGCGGACCCTGTACGCGGCAGGGGGCGACGCCGGCCTCGGCCCCTGGGCCGCGCGCCACCTCGGCGCACTGGCGGAACTGGAGTCCGGCTGGGCGGCAGCGGCCGACGGCGACAGCCTCGCCCACGCAGACCTGCGCGCCGACAACATCCTGCTCACCGAGGACCGGGTCGTCTTCGTCGACTGGCCGCACGCGGTGCGCGCCGCGCCCTGGTTCGACCTGCTGGCGATGCTGCCGTGCGTCGCGGCGCAGGGCGGACCCGACCCGGAGGCCGTCTTCACGGCCCACCCGCTCGGCCGCGACGCCGACCCGGCAGCGGTCACCGCCGTGCTCGCCGCCCTGGCCGGCTACTTCGTGGCGCACTCGCTGCGGCCCGCCCCGCCGGGCCTGCCCACGCTCCGGGCCTTCCAGGCGGCCCAGGGCGCCGCCGCGCTGGACTGGCTACGGAACAGGCCCGATCACCGGCTCGGTTAGGGCCGCTCGTTTGGATCATGCCGGGCTCGCGGTGTCCGGCACGCACATCTGCGGCGTTGCCGTCGGTCGCCAATGCTCCGCATTCACTCCCTCCTCCGCCTCGCAGCCGCACGCATCGGACACCGCTCCCTGATCCGGCCTGATCCAAACGGAAGACCCCAGCCGGGCCGCCGCCACCAGGGCCGCCATCACCCGCACGTCGTCGCCCATCTCCGGATGCCACTGCACCCCGAGGACCCAGCCGGGGCCCGGCAGCTCCACGGCCTCCACCGTGCCGTCCGCCGCGTGCGCCGACGCCACCAGGCCCGCGCCCAGCCGGTCCACGGCCTGGTGGTGATAGGTGGGCACGGCGCAGTCGCCGGGGACCACGGATGCGTACCGCGTCCCCGGCACCGCCGTCACCGTGTGCGTGCCGAACACCCCCGTCGCCCCGCCGGGACCGGTGTGCCCGTCCAGATGCTGCGTCAGCGTGCCGCCCAGGACCGTGTTCAGCAGCTGCATCCCCCGGCAGATCCCGAGCACCGGGGTGCCGGACTCCAGCGCCGCCCCGATCAGGGCTCCCTCCCAGGCGTCCCGCTCCGGCGCGGGCGGCCCGGTCCGGGGATCGCGCCCGGCCCCGTACCGCGCCGGGTCCACATCCGGCCCGCCCACGACCACCAGCGCGTCGAGCCGCGCCACCACCGACGCCGCCAGCTCCGGCGCGTCCGGCGGAAGCAGGGCGGCGAGGCCGCCGGCCTCACGGACCAGACGGCTGTACCCGGCGGGCAGCAGGGTCGCGGGCAGATCCCACAGGCCCCAGCGCGCCGAATCCACCAGATAGGTACTGATCCCGATCAGCGGGCGGTTCATCGGATCTCCCTCTCGCACGGCACGCGGAACACGTGGGCACCGTATCCAAATCCCTTGCCCTGCCCATAGATTTGGATCAGCTGACCATAGATCTGGATCATCTGCCGGCCCGCGAGGAGAGGATCCATCCGTGTCCGACCGAACAGCCCCGCTCGCCGACGAGGAACTGCGGCTCCTCGTCGACAGCGGTGAGATCGACACCGTGGTGCTGGCCTTCCCCGACATGCAGGGGCGGCTCCAGGGCAAACGCTTCGCCGCCTCCTTCTTCCTCGACGAGGTCGTGCCGCACGGCACCGAGGGCTGCAACTACCTCCTGGCCGTCGACACCGAGATGAACACCGTCGACGGCTACGCCATGTCCTCCTGGGACCGGGGCTACGGCGACTTCGCCATGCTCCCCGACCTCACCACCCTGCGCAGGGTGCCCTGGAACGAGAGCACCGCGATGGTCACCGCCGACCTCGCCTGGAGCGACGGCTCACCCGTCCTCGCCGCGCCCCGCCAGATACTGCGCCGCCAGCTGGCCCGCCTCGCCGAGCACGGCTACACCGCACACGCGGGCACCGAGCTCGAGTTCATCGTCTTCAAGGACACCTACGAACAGGCCTGGGACCGAGGCTACCGAGGCCTGACCCCGGCCAACCAGTACAACGTCGACTACTCCGTCCTCGGCACCGGCCGCGTCGAACCCCTGCTGCGCCGCATCCGCAACGAGATGGCCGGCGCGGGCCTCACCGTCGAGTCGGCCAAGGGCGAGTGCAACCCCGGCCAGCACGAGATCGTGTTCCGCTACGACGAGGCCCTGGTCACCTGCGACCAGCACGCCGTCTACAAGACGGGCGCCAAGGAGATCGCCGCGCAGGAAGGCGTCGCGCTCACCTTCATGGCCAAGTTCAACGAGCGCGAGGGCAACTCCTGCCACATCCACCTCTCGCTCCGGTCCACCGACGACCCCGGCCGCAGCGTCATGGCTGCCGAGGACGGCGCGATGTCCCCGGTGATGCGGCACTTCCTCGCCGGGCAGCTCGCGGCCCTGCGCGACTTCTCGCTCCTGTACGCCCCGAACATCAACTCCTACAAGCGCTTCCAGCCCGGCTCCTTCGCCCCGACCGCCGTCGCCTGGGGCGCCGACAACCGGACCTGCGCGCTCCGGGTCGTCGGCCACGGCCGGTCCCTGCGCTTCGAGAACCGGGTCCCCGGCGGCGACGTCAACCCCTACCTCGCCGTCGCCGGACTCGTAGCCGCAGGCCTGTACGGCATCGAGCACGGTCTCGAACTGCCCGAGCCCTGCGAGGGGAACGCGTACACCGCCGCCTACGACCACGTGCCCACGACCCTGCGCGAGGCCGCCGGACTCTGGGAGCACAGCGAGATCGCGAAGGCCGCCTTCGGCGACGAGACCGTCGCGCACTACGCCAACATGGCGCGCGTCGAACTCGACGCCTTCGACGCGGCGGTCACCGACTGGGAGATCAAGCGCTCCTTCGAACGTCTGTGAGGACTTCCTTGACCCGTGAGCACCAGGTACTGAACCCGGCGACCGAGGAACTCGTCGCCACCGTGCCGGCCACCACCGCGGCCGAGGTGGACGCCGCCGTCACCCGGGCGGCCGCCGCCCAGCGGACCTGGTCGGCGCTCGCCCCCGCCGACCGGGCCCGGCTGCTGCGCCGCTTCGCCGCCGCCGTGGACGGCCGGACCGAGGAACTGGCCCGGCTGGAGGTCCGCGAGGCGGGCCACACCATCTCCAACGCCCGCTGGGAGGCGGGCAACGTCCGCGATCTGCTCGACTTCGCCGCCGGGGGAGTGGAACGGCTGAGCGGCCGGCAGATCCCCGTGCCCGGCGGCATCGACATCACCCTGCTCGAACCCCTCGGCGTCATCGGCGTGATCGCACCGTGGAACTTCCCCATGCCGATCGCCGCCTGGGGCCTCGCCCCCGCCCTCGCGGCGGGCAACGCCGTCCTCCTCAAGCCCGCCGAGACCACTCCGCTCACCGCGCTCCGGCTCGCCGCCCTGGCCCTGGAGGCAGGCCTGCCCGAACACCTCTTCCAGGTCCTGCCGGGCGCGGGCGACGAGGCGGGCAGCGCACTGGTCGAGCACCCCGGCGTCGCCAAGATCGTCTTCACCGGCTCCACCCGGGTCGGCAAGCAGATCATGGCCAAGTGCGCCGAGCACGTGAAGCGGATCACCCTCGAACTCGGCGGCAAGAGCCCCAACATCGTCTTCGCCGACGCCGACATCGAAGCCGCCGCGGCCGCCGCCCCGATGTCGTTCCTGGACAACGCGGGCCAGGACTGCTGCGCCCGCACCCGGATCCTCGTCCAGCGGTCCGCGTACGACCGCTTCCTGGAACTGCTCGCCCCGGCCGTCGCCGCCGTCGTCGTGGGCGACCCGTCCGACGAGAAGACGCAGATGGGCCCGCTCATCTCGCGCACCCAGCTGGACCGGGTGCGCTCGCTCGTCCCGGAGGGGGCGGCCGCCGTCCGGGGCAGCGCGCCCGAGGGCGCCGGCTTCTGGTTCCCGCCGACCGTCCTCACCGACGCACCCGCCGACTCGCCCGTCGCCACCGAAGAGGTGTTCGGGCCCGTCGCGGTCGTGCTGCCCTTCGAGGACGAGGCGGACGCCGTCCGGCTCGCCAACGCGACGCGCTACGGCCTCGCGGGCTCCCTCTGGACCCGCGACGTGGGACGCGCGCTACGCGTCTCGCAGGCCGTCCGGGCGGGAAACCTGTCCGTCAACTCCCACTCCGCGGTCCGCTACTGGACCCCGTTCGGCGGGTACAAACAGTCCGGCCTCGGCCGTGAACTCGGCCCCGACGCCCTCACCGCCTTCACCGAAACCAAGAACGTCTTCCTCAGTACGGAGGCCTGAACCGGCATGACCACGGACAACGGGAACATCTGCCGCCGCCTCGTCGGCCGCACCGCCGTCATCACCGGCGCCGGCAGCGGCATCGGGCTCGCCACCGCCCACCGGCTCGCCTCCGAGGGCGCGCACGTGGTCTGCGGCGATGTCGACGAGACCGCCGGCAAGGCGGCCGCCGAAGCGGTCGGCGGCACCTTCGTACAGGTCGACGTCACCGATCCCGGACAGGTCGAGGCCCTGTTCGCGGCGGCGCACGACACCTACGGCTCCGTCGACGTCGCCTTCAACAACGCCGGCATCTCGCCGCCCGACGACGACTCCATCCTCACCACGGGCCTGGAGGCCTGGAAGCGCGTCCAGGACGTCAACCTCACCTCCGTCTACCTGTGCTGCAAGGCGGCCCTGCCCTACATGCGGCGCCAGGGGCGCGGCTCGATCATCAACACCGCCTCGTTCGTCGCCAGGATGGGCGCGGCGACCTCCCAGATCTCGTACACCGCCTCCAAGGGCGGGGTGCTCGCGATGTCCCGTGAACTGGGCGTCCAGTTCGCCCGCGAGGGCATCCGGGTCAACGCCCTGTGCCCGGGGCCGGTCAACACCCCGCTGCTGCGGGAGCTGTTCGCCAAGGACCCGGAGCGCGCGGCCCGCCGGCTGGTGCACATCCCGCTCGGCCGGTTCGCCGAGGCGACCGAGATCGCGGCCGCCGTCGCCTTCCTGGCGAGCGACGACTCCTCCTTCGTCAACGCCACCGACTTCCTCGTCGACGGCGGAATCTCCGGCGCCTACGTCACGCCCCTGTAGGCCCCGGTCCCACCGCGTCCTCGCCGGTGACGGGCTCGCGACGCACCCGTTGGCGAGCCCCGCCGGGGCCGCACGCATCCGTCCGCCCCTCCCCGGTCCTCGTCTACGGTGGAGAGCGTGGCTTCATCCCCCGGTCCCCTCGGCGACTTCCTCCAGGCACGGCGGGCCCTCGTGCGGCCCGAACAGGTGGGGCTCACGGCCTCGCCCCGCCGCCGGCTGCCGGGATTGCGCCGCGAAGAGGTCGCCGCGCTCGCCGGGATCTCCGCCGCGTACTACCTGCGCCTGGAGCGGGGCCGGGACCGGCACCCGTCCCCGGGGGTGGTCGACGAGCTCGCCCGGGTCCTGCGGCTCGGCACCGACGCCCGCGCACGGCTGCACGCCCTCGCCCTCGGCGGCCACACGCACCCGGCGCCGCATGCCCCGGAGACCGTTCCCGAGCCCGTACGCCGACTCGTGCTCAGCCGCACCGACACCCCCGCGTTCGTCCAGGGCCGCTACCACGACGTCCTCGTCGCCAACCCCCTGGCCACCGCGCTCTCGCCCAGCTACCGCAGCGGCGTCAACCTGCTGCGCGCCGCCTTCCTCGGCGACCGGGTCCGCAGGCTCCACGACGACTGGGACCGCACCGCCGCCTCCGTCGTCGCCTCCCTGCGAGCCCGGACGGGCCCCGCACCCACCGATCCGCGCTTCGTCGAGCTCATCACGGAACTCCGCTCGGGGAGCGAGGAGTTCAGGCTGCTGTGGGACCGGCACGACGTGCGCCAGCGCACCGCGGGCGGCACCCGGCTGCGCCACCCCGCCCTCGGGGTGCTCGACCTCGCGTACGAGAAGCTGACCGTCCTGCCCGACGAGGGACAGCTCCTCGTGATCTACCACGCCGCGCCCGGCAGCCGGGAGGCCGCGCTGCTCGCCTCGCTCACCGCCGCCCCGCGCTCCGAGGAGTCCTCCGCGTGACCGCCCCCTCGCCCGCCCTCGGCGCGTTCCTGCGTACCCGCCGCGACGCGCTCACCCCCGGCCGCGCCGGAGTGGAGCCGGGGACCGGGCGCCGCCGGGTACCGGGGCTGCGCCGCGAGGAACTGGCCGGGCTCGCCGGGATGAGCGTCGACTACTACACCCGCATCGAACAGGGCCGGGACCGCAATCCCTCGCCCGAGATCCTCGACGCGCTGGCCCGCGCCCTGCGGCTCGACCCCGCCGCAACCCGCCACCTGCACCGCCTCGCCGGGCACCTGCCCCCCGACGACCCGGCAGGCCCCGGTGACGCGGCCGGCCGGCTCCCCGCCGGACTGCGGCAACTGCTCACCGTCTGGAGCGACGTCCCGGCCGTCGTGCAGAACGCCTACCTCGACGTACTCGCCGCCACTCCGCCCGCCACCGCCCTCGCCCCGTTCTACCGTCCGGGCGTCAACCTGTTGCGCGCTGCCTTCCTCGGCGACAGCGTCCGCCGCCGTTACCGCAACGCCCCCGAGCTCCTCGCCCGCGCCGTCGCCTCACTGCGCGCCTTCGCCGACCGGGCCCCCGACGACCCGCGCCTGCGCGCCCTGCGCGACGAACTCATCGCGGCCTCGGCGCAGTTCCGCACGCTCTGGGAGCGGTACGACGTGAGCCCGCCGCCCGGCGGCACCGTGGAGATCGACCACCCGGCCGTTGGCCCGCTGAGCCTGGAGTACCAGCGCTTCGCCGTCCCCGGCCTGCCCGGCACGCTGCTCGTCGTCCACACCGCCGCCCCCGGCACCCCGTCCGCCGCCGCGCTGGAGTGCCTGGTGCGCGAGCTGCCGGCGCCGTCCTGAGCACCCTGCCCGCTCACCGGGCTCAGCCTGCGATCAGCTCCGCGGCCGTACGCCACAGCCGCTCCGCGTTCTCCGGGTCGAGGGCGTACGGGGCGACGCCACCCGATCCCAGGGCGCCGCTGCCCTCGACCACCGGGGAGGGCGCGCAGTCCTCGAAGTACTGGCCCCCCACACCCGCCAGCAGGGGCGACGCGGCCAGCAGGACACTGGTCGCCGCACCCTGGGAGACCGTCTTGCGCAGGTGCTCGGGGGTGCGCAGGCCACCGGTGTGCTGCTGGAGGTTGGTGGCGATGGCACCGGGATTGAGGGCGTTGGCACGGATGCCCTCCCTGGCCCAGCGTCGGTCCGCGCCGACGGCGAGCAGGATGTCGGCGGTCTTCGACTGCGCGTACGCCGACCAGGGATCGTACGGCCGGAACCGGTAGTCGAGGTCGTCGAAGATCACCGGTGACATGAGGTGCGCCAGAGAGCTGACGGAGACGATCCGGGCGTCACCTGCGGCCGCGAGGGCCGGATACAGACCGAGGGTGAGTGCGAAGTGGCCCAGGTAGTTCGTGGCGAACTGGAGCTCGTGGCCCTCGGGGGTGCGCCTCAGCTCGGGGAGCGCCATGATCCCCGCGTTGTTGACGAGCATGTGCAGCGGGCCGGTCCAGGCCTCGGTGAAGGCGGCGACGGAACGCGGGTCGGCGAGGTCGAGAGAGCGCGCGGTGACGTGCGGGTTCCCCGTCGTGCGGCTGATCTCCGCGGCGGCGTCGGCGGCCGCGTCGGGCCGGCGGGCCGCGAGGACCACCTCGGCGCCCGCGGCTGCCAGCGCACGGGCCGTCTCCACGCCCAGGCCGGACGTGGCTCCCGTGACGACGGCCCGCCTGCCGGTCAGCGAGACGCCCTCGATGACGTCGTCGGTGGTGGAGGAGAAGCCGTAGGGGGTCTGAAGGGGCTGGTTCATGAAGGTGTTCCCTCTGGTCGCGGTTCGGAAGCGGGCAACCGGGCGGCTCAGCCGCCGACCGCCTGCTCCGACACGTCCCACAGCCGCGCGGCGGACTCCGGATCGATCGCGTGCGGTGCGACGCCGACCGGCTCCGCCGCCTGCCCGACGAGCGCGGGGTCGATGACGGGCGCCTCGGCCGAGTTCTGGAAGTACCGCCCGCTGACGCCGTCGAGCAGCGGGGACGCCGCCACCAGGACCGAAGTGGCCGCGCCCTGGTCAGCGCTGCGCCACGGGTAACCGTCGTAGACCGCGCGGGCCTCGTCCGACATGTCCTCGCCGAACGCGTGCTTCTGGAGCGGCGACTTGATCCCGCCCGGCATGAGCGCGTTGGCGGTGATGCCGTCCGCCGCCCAGCGCTTTCCGGCCTCGGCCGCGAAGAGGACGACGGCCGACTTCGACTGGCCGTAGGCGAGGAGAGGGTCGTACGGCCGCTCGCGGAAGTTGATGTCGTCGAACACGACCGGGCTGCCCAGATGAGCGGTCGAGCTGACCACCGCGATCCTGCCGCCCCCGGCGGCGAGGGCGAAGTGCCCGAGGTGGTTGGTGGCGAACTGGCGCTCCCAGCCGTCGGCGTCGCGGTCCGGATCCGGGAGCGCCATGATTCCGGCGTTGTTGACCAGCATGTGCAGCGGGCCCTGCCAGGCGCTGACCAGGCCGTGCACCGAGGCGGGGGCGCTGAGGTCGAGCGCGATTGCCGTCACGGCCCGGTTGCCGGTGTCCGCCGTGATGCCGGCAGCCACCTCACGGGCCCGGGCCAGGCCCCGGGCGGCGATCACGACCCGGGCACCGGCTCGGGCCAGCGCTCGGGCGGTCGCGCTCCCGACCCCGGAGGAGCCACCGGTCACCAGCGCGGTGCGACCGTGCAGACCGACCCCCGCGAGCACCTCGTCGGCGGTGGACTCGCGGTTGAAGGGGGTGGTGAGAAGAGCCATCGGACATCCCTGGAGTCGTACGGTGAACGTGCTCCTCCACCATGCGCCGGGGCCACGGGGCGGGCCAGTGCTCCCCCGAGAGGGGCAGCGCCAGGGCCCGGCGGGAATAAACTGGCTCCCACCACTCGCGTCGTCCGCCCCCGGGTCTCCCCGCGCGTGCCAGGCGCCGCCGCCCCGACGGCGCATCCCCGACACGTCTTGGAGCGTGGCGATGAGCAACGCGACACCGCCCGGCTGGTACCCGGACACGGCCGCACCGGGTTACGAGCGGTGGTGGGACGGTACGGCATGGACCGCCCACACCCGCCCGTACGCCACCGCGACGCAGCCGTACGGGCCCGCCGTGCCGTCCGCGGCCCCCGCCGGGCCCGGCCCGGGAAGCGGCGGTGGGAGCGGCCGGATCATCGCACTCGTGGTGGCCGCAGCGGTGGTGATCGGCGCCGCGGTGACCGGAGCCGTCCTGCTCGGCAGGGACGACGACGCGAAGCGGCCGCAGGCCCGTTCGAGCAGCTCCCCATCCGCAGACAGCGCGACCGCCACCGACCCCGCACCGGACACCTCGTCGGACGGTCCCGAGGACGACAGCGACCCGGCCGTCCTGGTGGACCAGCTCAACGGCATCACCCTGCCGATCCCCGAGGGCTGGGAGAAGCCCGAGAGCACCGTGGAGCAGGTGCTCACCATGCGTACGGCCCGCTCCTACAACTGCCCCGGCAGCTCTGCCGACTTCTGCTACCACGGCACGGTGACCACGCGGACACCCAACGCGGCGGACGCCGACACCGCCGAGCGCCTCGCCAGGGAGGACATAGCCGACGCCGCGGACGCCGCGTACGAGAAGAACGCCGTCGGCACCCGGATCCACGGCGGCATCACGTCCCACAAGCAGCTCGCGGCCGCCTCGGTGAGCGTGGCGGGACGCACCGGGTACCTGGTGCGCTGGCGGGTCGTCACCGGGAAGGGCCCCGGCGGATACGTGCAGTCGCTCGCCTTCCCGTCGAGCGTCGGCAGCGAGTCGCTCGTCGTCGTGCGCTACGCCTTCGACGCCGGCCCCGACGGGCCGCCGCTCTCCCTCATGGACACCCTCACCAAGGGCATCCGGCCCATCGGTGACAGCGCGACGAGCGGCGGCGTCGGCAGCTCCGTGGCCCCCTGACACCGCCCCCGGCTCAGAGGAAGGTGCGGCCCTCGCCCCGGTACGTCGGCACCGTCGCCGTGATCCGGTCACCCTCGATCAGCTGCAACTCGTCGAACCGCTCGCACAGTTCACCGGCCTTCGCATGCCGGAACCACACCTTGTCACCGATCAGCAGATCGTCGGCCGGGGCGCCGAGCAACGGGGTCTGCACCTCACCCGGCCCCTCCTGCGGGTCGTAGCGCAGCCCCTCCGGCAGGTACGGGACCGGCAGCCGGTCCGGCCCGGCCGCACCCGACGCCGGGTAGCCGCCACCGAGCACCGTCACCACGCCCACCCCGGGCCGCCGCACCACCGGCTGGGCGAACAGGGCCGCCGGACGGGCCGTGAACGAGGTGTAGTTGTCGAACAGCCGGGGCACGTAGAGCCCCGAACCGGCCGCGATCTCCGTCACCGCGTGCTCCGCGGCGGTGTGCTGCACACTGCCGGTGCCGCCGCCGTTCACGAACTCCAGATCCGGCGCCACCGCCCGCACCGCCCGCACCACCTCGGCCCGGCGGACCGCCAGCTCACGGCGGGCCGATGCCTGCATCAGCCGGATCGCCCGGGACCGCAGCGGCCGCCCCGCGACCGAATCGCCGACCCCGGCGATATGGCCCTCGTACGCCATGAGACCCACCAGCCGGAAACCGGGCCTGCGGGCCACGGACCGGGCCAGCTCGGCCAGTTGGGCGGGGGAGCGCAGCGGTGAGCGCAGCGCCCCGATCCTGACCCGGCCGCCGAGCATCCGCAGCGAGGTGTCCAGCTCCAGACAGACCCGGATCTCCTCGGTGCCCCCGGCGCGTGCCGCGTCGATGAGCTCCAGCTGCGCGTGGTCGTCCACCATCACCGTCACGGCGGCGGCCGGCTTCGGGTCCGAGGCGAGTTCCGCGAACGCCGGCCGGTCGGCCGAGGGATAGGCGAGCAGCACGTCATCGAAACCGGCCCGCGCCAGCCACAGCGACTCGGCCAGCGTGAACGACATGATCCCGGCGAAGCCGGGCCGTGCGAGCACCCGCTCCAGCAGCGCACGGCAGCGCACCGACTTGCTCGCCACGCGGACCGGCTTCCCGGCCGCACGGCGTACCAGGTCGTCGGCGTTGGCGTCGAACGCCGCCAGATCGACGACGGCGATCGGGGCATCGAGATGTGCGGTGGCCCGGTTGTAGCGGGTCCGGTCAGCGGCGCGGGCAGTCATGGCCGCAGCTTGCCAGACACCTGTACCGCTGGGTAGGGGGATGATCTGCGCAGATCGGTCCGGCGCCCGGCGGCCCGCTCCCATCAGGGGCGCCGCAGCCCGTAGAGTGACGGGCACGCGGCGCGCAACGAGCCTGCCTGTGGCGGCGATCCGCGTGCGGTACGGACGGACCAGGGGGGCTGATGAGTACCGAGGCGCAGCGCGCTCCCGTCCCGCCACGCCCGGCCGCTCCGCCGGACGGGCGGGTACCCACGCCTCCCGGCCCCGCCGAACCCGAGCCCTCCGCACCGGCACCCTCCGCCGCAGGGCCGGCCCCCGCGCAGGCACCCCGTCCCGGGCCGCCCGCCGTGGAGTCGACCGTCCGGCTCCGGCCCGTGCCCCCGGCCCCGCCGCGTCCGGCAGTACCCCCCGTCACCCCGGCCGTCCCGCCGCGCCCCGCGACGCCGCCCGCGGCGACCCGGCGCCGCCCGGTCGGCGCGGTGGACCTCGGCGCACCGCCCGGGTGGCCCGACGGCCCCGCGACGTCGCCCGCCCACCGGCCGCCGTACCACTTCCCGCCGGCCGAGACGCCCGCCGAGACCACCACCAGGCTCCGCCCGGTGCGGAACCGGAGCCCCTTCAGGACCGCGGCCGCCGCCGTCTGCGTCGTGCTCGGGCTCGGCCTGATCGGCGGCGCGGCCACCGGCAGCTGGCTGATCAGCGACTCCTCGGCCGATCCGGCGGCCCACAGCACCTACACCGTGGGCCGCGCCGCCTGGCACAGCGTGCCCGTGGACACCCTCTTCCCGCGCACCCTCAAGGGGGACGGCGCCGGGCCCGGCGGCTCCGACCGGGTCTGGACCAGGCTCGCCGTCGCCCCCGACAGCGGCTGCACGAGCGCGCTGGACCCGCTGCTGCTCAAGACGCTCCGCCCGGCCGGCTGCGCCCGGCTGCTGCGCGCCACGTACACGGACGCGACATCGAGCAGCGTGACCACCGTCGGGCTGGTCTTCGCCGAGGGCGACACCGACGCCATGCGCGCGCTGAACACCCGGTTCACCGATCAGCACCTGGACGGACGCACCGACCTGATGCCCCGCGCGTACCCCGTCAAGGGCACCCCGGCCGCCGGGTTCGGCGACAAGCAGCGCGCCAGCTGGAGCGTGCACGTCCTGACCGAGGTACCCGTCGTGGTGTTCGCGGTCTCCGGTTTCGCCGACGGACGCACGGTCCCCGTACCGCAGCCCGCCGCCAAGGCCATGGCGGCGCACGCCACGACGGCGGCCGCCCAGGCCGGGCTCGGCCACGAGGCCAAGGGGCTGGCCGACCTGGTAGAACGCGGCCTGCGCGGGACCGTCACCGACCTCACAAAGAAGCCGGAGTGAGCCCAGTGCCCAAAGCGAGCCGCCGCGCCCGCCGGCGCCGTGCCGTCGGCGCGGTCTGCGCCGCCACCGCACTCGCGCTGCTGCCCGCGTCACCGGCACGGGCCGACACCATCAGGGCCCAGCAGTGGGGCCTGGACGCACTGCACACCGACCGGGCCTGGCAGACCACACGCGGCAAGGGCATCACCGTCGCCGTCGTCGACACCGGGGTGGACGGCAGCCTGCCCGACCTGGCGGGCCAGGTACTGCCCGGCAAGGACATGATCGGCTTCGGCGCCGAACGGGGCGACCGGTCCTGGGCACGGCACGGCACCGCGATGGCCGGGATCATCGCCGGCCGGGGCCACGGGGCGGACGACGCCGACGGGGTGCTCGGTATCGCACCGCAGGCGAAGATCCTCCCGGTCCGGGTCATCCTGGAGGCCGGCGACCCGGACCGGGCCAAGGCCCGCAAGTCCCGGGGCACGGCGCTCGCGGACGGCATCCGCTGGGCCGCCGACCACGGAGCCGACGTCATCAACCTCTCCCTGGGCGACGACAGCGAGTCGGCCCACCCGGAGCCGGGCGAGGACGCGGCCGTCCAGTACGCGCTGAAGAAGGGCGCGGTCCTGGTCGCGTCGTCGGGCAACGGGGGCGAGAAGGGCGACCACATCTCCTACCCCGCCGCCTACCCGGGAGTGATCGCGGTCGCCGCGGTCGACCGGTACGGCACCCACGCCGCGTTCTCCACCCGCCGCTGGTACGCCGCCGTGAGCGCACCCGGCGTCGACATCGTCGTCCCCGCCCCCGACCGGCAGTACTACGTGGAGTGGGGCACCTCGGCGGCCTCGGCCTTCGTCTCCGGCGCGGCCGCGCTGGTCCGTGCCGCCCACCCCGGTCTCACGCCCGCCCAGATCAAGCAGCTCCTCACGGACACCGCCCGCAGCTCCCCCTCCGGCGGCCGGGACGACTCCCGGGGCTACGGCATGGTCGACCCGGCCGCGGCGATCGAGGCGGGCGCCAAGCTCCGTCCGGCCGGTCTGCGTCCGGACGCCACCGCGGCGGGCTACCGCGAGAAGTACTTCGGATCCGGCCCCACCGCGGCCCGGGGGGACGACGGCCCGGCCGGCTGGCTGGCCCCGGTCGCGGGCGGCCTCGGCGCTCTCCTGCTCGCACTGGCCGTGGTGCTGTGGCGCGGCCGCAACGGCCGGCCGCTGTTCCCGCGCCGCTGACAGCCGGGAACCGGCCGGGTCCGACCTGTCGGAGGGACGGCGACGGCCAGGCACTACGCTCGCCCTGTGGCGCAGAAGAACATTCCGGACCCCGGATACTCCGACGACGACGGCACGGCCGACCCCGCCCTGAGCTCGGCACTGGCCGCCTGGGCCGAGAACCGCGAGGCCGTCGGCCCGGTGCTCGAAGCCCTCAGGGCGGCCCGGCTGCTGGTCCCCGTGGTGGCCGTGCTCGGTGAGGTGGAGGAGGACGGGAACGGGCTGCGCCGGGAGAAGACGAGCGACATGGCCGTCCCCACCCTCCAGGCCGGCGACCGCCGCGCCCTGCCGGCCTTCACCTCCACCGCCTCGCTGGCCCGCTGGGACCCGCAGGCCCGCCCCGTCGCCGTACCCCTGCACCAGGCGCTCCAGGCAGCCGTGCACGAGAAGGCGGACACCCTGGTGCTCGACCTCGCGGGTCCGGTGGCCTTCGAGGTGACCGGCTCCGCCCTGCTGGCCCTCGCGGAGGGCCGCACCAGCACCGATCCGCTGGACGACCCCGCCGTCACCTCGGCGGTACGTGACGCCGTGGCCGCCGAACCCGCGGTGCTCCGCGCCCACCTCGGTCCGGGCCACGCCGACGGCACCCTCGCCCTGGTGCTGGCGGCGGACGCCGACCCCGCCGAGGCGGCGGGCCGGGTCGCGCGGTCGCTGGCGGCCAGCGAGGTGCTGCGGGCCCGGCTGGTGCGCGGCCTGGACCTCGCGCTGCTCCCGGCCGACGTGAACGCACCGGGTGACGCCCTGTTCACCCGCTGATCACCCCACCGGCTCAACGCGCGCGAAGGCGCCCGGAGTCGGAGAATTGCGGAGAAATCAACCGTTCTTCGCGAGGTGGTTGTATGCAGACGCGTACGGCAGCATCGGAGTTCCTGGGCACCCTCCTGCTGGTCTTCTTCGCCGTCGGATCAGCGGTACTCGGTGTCCAGTACATCGGGACCGTCGGAATCGCGCTCGCCTTCGGCTTCGTCCTCATGGCGCTGGCCTATGCCTTCGGCCCGATATCCGGCTGTCATCTCAACCCCGCGGTGACGATCGGGATGCTCGCGGCCCGGCGGATCGACGTACGGACCGCGGTGACGTACTGGATCGCGCAGCTGCTCGGCGGCATCGCCGGCGCGGCCCTGCTGTTCCTGCTGGCCAAGCAGGTGCCGGGACTGAAGACCCACGGGAAGTTCGGCAGCAACGGCTACGGTGACCGCTCCGACGTGCACATCAATCTCGGCGGCGCGTTCCTGGCCGAGGTGATGCTCACGTTCCTGCTGGTCTTCGTCGTGCTTGCGGTGACCCACAAGGTCGCGGTCATCGGCTTCGACGGTCTGGCCATCGGCGTCGCGCTCGCGGTGATCCACCTGGTCGGCATCCCGCTCACCGGCACCTCGGTCAACCCGGCGCGCAGCCTGGGCCCGGCCCTGTTCGCCGGGGGCCCGGCGCTCTCCCAGCTGTGGCTCTTCCTGGTGGCACCGCTGATCGGCGGAGTGATCGCGGCGTTCGCGATCAAGCTGACCCACCCGGTCCAGCCCCGGCCCGAACTCGACCTCGACCGGGCCTGACCGCCCGCACGCGACGAGCCCCCGCCCGGAAGGAAGGGCGGGGGCTCAGGGTCGTAAGGAGCAGGAAGGGGTGAGAGGGTGTGCGGCTCAGCCGAAGACCGGTCCGGTGTACTTCTCGCCGGGGCCCTGGCCCGGCTCGTCCGGTACCAGCGAGGCCTCGCGGAAGGCCAGCTGGAGCGACTTCAGGCCGTCGCGCAGCGGAGCCGCGTGGAAGGAGCTGATCTCGGTGGTACTGGCGTCCAGCAGGCCGGCCAGCGCGTGGATCAGCTTGCGGGCCTCGTCGAGGTCCTTGTGCTCGTCGCCGTCCTCGGTCAGCCCGAGTTTCACGGCGGCGGCGCTCATCAGGTTGACCGCGACCGTGACGATCACCTCGACCGCAGGCACCTCCGCGATGTCGCGGGCCATTTCGTCGAAGCCGGGGGAGTCAGTGGTGGGGGTCGCGTCGCTCATGCCCCATACGATAGGCCCACGCCGGGCCCGGCCCCTCTGCGGGAGGGCCTGCGACGACCGGTTAGCGCCCGCCCGGCCGAGCTGCTAACCTTGTGTAACGACCGGCTGGGCATCTATGTGCCCGGCCCACAAGTGGAGGCTCCGATCTCCCACCTGACCGTCCTCAGGACGGCGGGTCACCGGTCAGGTGGCGCCCATCGTTCCGTACGGACGATGGAGCCGCCCGATGCGCCCCGCGGTTGACCGCGGCGGTGTTCCGGTTTTCCAGGAGCCCCGCCTGTGTCCCGTCCGGGGCATTTTTCTTGCCCACGCAACGGTTGGTCTGTCGAAACAGACGTTACGTGGCTGTCCGCCAGGCGGCCGCGTGGTGCTACCGAGGAGGATCCATCAGCGCCGAGCCCCGCATCAACGACCGGATTCGCGTACCCGAGGTGCGACTTGTCGGTCCCAGCGGCGAGCAGGTCGGGATTGTCCCGCTTGCCAAGGCCCTGGAACTTGCACAGGAGTACGACCTCGACCTGGTCGAGGTGGCGGCTACCGCCCGTCCGCCCGTGTGCAAGCTCATGGACTACGGGAAGTTCAAGTACGAGTCGGCCATGAAGGCCCGTGAGGCGCGCAAGAACCAGGCGCACACGGTCATCAAGGAGATGAAGCTCCGGCCGAAGATCGACCCGCACGACTATGACACCAAGAAGGGTCACGTCGTCCGGTTCCTCAAGCAGGGCGACAAGGTCAAGATCACGATCATGTTCCGTGGTCGTGAGCAGTCCCGCCCCGAGCTGGGCTTCCGACTGCTCCAGCGTCTCGCTTCGGACGTGGAGGAACTCGGCTTCATCGAGTCCAACCCGAAGCAGGACGGCCGGAACATGATCATGGTTCTTGGCCCGCACAAGAAGAAGACCGAAGCCATGGCCGAGGCCCGCGAGGCCCAGGCCGCCCGCAAGGCGGAGCGTCAGGGGTACACCCCGGACGCCGAGTCCGAGGACGAGGCTGTCGAGGCTCCGGCCGAGGCGTCCTCCGAGGCTCCGGCCGAGACACCCTCCGAGGCGTGACCTGTGGGGGCCGCCATCCAGGCGCCCCCCGGGTCCCCCCGGAATCCCACCAAGATCTGACGCCCCTGCTGCCCGGTGCCCGCACCGGGAGGGGCGCCACTGACGAGGAGAGAACGGCGCGATGCCGAAGAACAAGACGCACAGCGGTGCCAGCAAGCGCTTCAAGATCACCGGCTCCGGCAAGGTGCTCCGCGAGAGGGCCGGCAAGCGCCACCTTCTCGAGCACAAGTCGTCCAAGAAGACCCGCTCGCTGTCCGGCACGGTCGTCGTGGCTCCGGCCGACGCCAAGAAGATCAAGAAGCTTCTCGGCAAGTGAGGCCGTCGCCCCCGGTGAAGCCGGGGGCGCGCCCTCGATCCGACCGGGACCAATTCGTTTCCGGGCCGTGTGAGTACGACCACGGCCCCGCTACAAGGAGTTAACAAGTGGCACGCGTCAAGCGGGCAGTCAACGCCCACAAGAAGCGCCGGGCAATTCTCGAGGCCGCCAGCGGTTACCGCGGTCAGCGCTCGCGCCTGTACCGCAAGGCCAAGGAGCAGGTCACCCACTCCCTGGTCTACAACTACAACGACCGCAAGAAGCGCAAGGGCGACTTCCGTCAGCTGTGGATCCAGCGCATCAACGCCGCTGCCCGCCAGAACGGCATGACGTACAACCGCCTCATCCAGGGTCTGAAGGCCGCCAACATCGAGGTGGACCGCAAGATCCTGGCCGAGCTCGCGGTGAACGACGCCAACGCGTTCGCGACCCTCGTCGAGGTGGCCCAGAAGGCCCTCCCGAGCGACGTCAACGCCCCGAAGGCCGCCTGATTCAGGGCCGCACTTCCTGGTATTGAGCCGGACCCGCAGGCGCTCGCCGTCTGCGGGTCCGGTGCGTTGCGCCCCCCTTCACCACCTGTCACGACCCGCACCTTCGTACGCAGAGAGGCTCGCCGCCGATCATGGGCACCCCCGAACTGATCTCCCCGCGATCGCCACGGGTCGCCGCCGCCCGACGGCTGGCCAGGCGCAACTTCCGCGGCAAGGAGCGCAGGTTCATCGCCGAGGGACCGCAGGCCGTGCGCGAGGCCGCGGGGCACCGGGGCGGTGACGGCGAGGCGACCCTCGTGGAGCTGTTCGCCACCGTCGAGGCCGCCGAGCGGTACGAGTCGATCATCGAGGCCGCCCTCGCGGCGGGCGCCCGGGTGCACCTGGCCGACAGTGAGGTCCTCGCCGATGTGTCGCAGACCGTCACCCCGCAGGGGCTGATCGGCGTCTGCCGCTTCCTCGACTCGCCCTTCGAGTCGGTCCTCGCCGGGCGGCCCAGGCTGGTCGCCGTCCTGGCGAACGTCCGGGACCCCGGGAACGCCGGCACGGTGCTGCGCTGCGCCGACGCGGCGGGCGCCGACGCGGTCGTCCTCACCGACGCCTCGGTCGACCTCTACAACCCCAAGTCCGTGCGCGCGTCGGTCGGTTCGCTCTTCCACCTGCCGGTCGCCGTCGGGATTCCCGTCGAGCAGGCCGTGCAGGGGCTGCGGGACGCGGGGTCTCGGATCCTGGCCGCCGACGGCGCGGGCGAGGACGACCTCGACGACGAGCTCGACGCGGGCACCATGGGCGGCCCCACCGCCTGGGTCTTCGGCAACGAGGCCTGGGGTCTGCCGGAAGAGACCCGGGCCCTGGCCGACGCGGTCGTGCGGGTGCCGATCCACGGCAGGGCGGAGAGCCTCAACCTTGCCACCGCCGCCGCGGTCTGCCTGTACGCCTCCGCGCGCGCCCAGCGCCCGCCCCGCACCACCCGCTGACCCACCCGGACACCACTCGGGGCGACGCAGGGTGTCGCTCCGTCACCGACGACTAGTAGGGTGACGAACTCGGGGGCCCACTGCACCGGTTCGAGAGGTGGGGTACGGGAATATGGCTGTCGGCATGAGCGGACCGCAGGCGACACACGCGCCCGTCGCGCGCCCCGGAGCGGCCCCGGACGGAGCGGCCCCGGACGGGGCACCCGGCGCGGACACCGGACCTGGTGGCCCCCTGCTGGATCCCGACGACCTTCCCGACGGGCTCGTCATCGCGGACGAGACCGGCCGGGTAATCTGCTTCAACGCCGCCGCCGCACGGATCACCGCCGTACCCCGGGCAGCCGCCCTCGGCCGCCCGCTGGAGCACGCCCTGCCGCTGGAGGACCTCAAGGGCCGCCGCTGGTGGGAGCTGACCGATCCGTACGGCGGCCTCGCCACCCGGGTCGGCCAGCCCGAGCGGAATCTGCTGCTGCCCGGCGGCCGCGAGGTCCTCGTCTCCGCCCGCTACGTACGCGAGAGCCCCACCGGGCCCGTCCGCCGCCTTGTGATCAGCCTGCGCGGCACCGAGGCCCGCCGCCGCACCGAGCGCAGCCACGCCGAACTGATCGCCACCGTCGCCCACGAACTGCGCTCGCCGCTGACCTCCGTCAAGGGCTTCACCGCCACGCTGCTGGCCAAGTGGGAGCGGTTCACCGACGACCAGAAGCGGCTGATGCTGGAGACCGTCTACGCGGACGCCAACCGCGTCACCCGGCTGATCACGGAGCTGCTCGACATCTCCCGGATCGACTCGGGGCGGCTGGAGCTGCGCCGCCAGCCCGTGGACCTCTCGGCCGCCGTGGAGCGCCACATCCAGGCACTCACCGCGAACGGCCAGGCACCCGACCGGTTCCTCGTCCGCACCTGCCAGCCGCTGCCCGCCGTCTGGGCGGACCCGGACAAGGTCGACCAGGTCCTCGGCAACCTGCTGGAAAACGCGGTGCGCCACGGCGAGGGAACCGTCACCATCGAGGTGGCACCCGCACCGGCCAAGAGCGACGAGAAGGGAACGGCCGTCACCGTGAGCGACGAAGGCACCGGCATCCCCGAGGAGTCGATGGGCCGCGTCTTCACCCGCTTCTGGCGGGGCAGCAAGCGCGGCGGCACGGGCCTGGGCCTCTACATCGTCAAGGGCATCGTCGAAGCCCACGGCGGCACGATCACGGTCGGCCGAGGCCCGGGGGGCGGCGCCGAGTTCCGATTTATCCTGCCCGTGAGCACGCCGGCCTACATGCAGTAGAAGCGGCCTCGGCGGACCACGGGCGCCCCATACATCCTGTGACCCTTAGACTCGGCCATTGGCACCTTTGTGTCCTCCAGGCGTCGAGCGGGGCCACGGAGGCCCGGGGGTATCCCCCGGTAAGCGCAGTACCAGCCAATCGGAAGTACGGGAAGAGATGTCGGCACCGAACAAGTCGTACGACCCAGTCGAGGTCGAGGCACTGAAACCGGAAGAGATCGAGCGCATCCGGGACGAGGCGTTCGCCGCCTTCGCCGCCGCGGGCGACCTCGACGCGCTCGCCCAGGCGAAGACCGCGCACACCGGTGGTACCTCGCCCCTGTCACTCGCCAACCGCGAGATCGGCGCGCTGCCGCCGCAGGCGAAGGCCGAGGCCGGCAAGCGCGTGGGCCAGGCCCGCGCCGCCGTGGGCAGGGCCCTCGCGGCCCGCCAGACGGAGCTGGAGGCCGAGCGCGACGCCCGGGTCCTGGTCGAGGAGGCGGTGGACGTCACGCTGCCCTACGACCGCACCCCGGCGGGCGCCCGCCACCCGCTCACGACGATCATGGAGCGCGTCGCGGACGTCTTCGTGGCCATGGGCTACGAGATCGCCGAGGGCCCCGAGGCCGAGGCCGAGTGGTTCAACTTCGACGCCCTGAACTTCGTGCCCGACCACCCGGCCCGGCAGATGCAGGACACCTTCTTCGTCGAGGGCGCCGACGGCGCGAAGAACGACGAGTCCGGTGTCGTGCTGCGCACCCACACCTCGCCGGTGCAGGCCCGCACGCTGCTCGACCGCGAGCCCCCCGTCTACGTCGTCTGCCCCGGCCGGGTCTACCGGACCGACGAGCTGGACGCGACGCACACCCCGGTCTTCCACCAGATCGAGCTGCTCGCCGTCGACGAGGGCCTCACCATGGCCGACCTGAAGGGCACCCTCGACCACATGGTCCAGGCGCTCTTCGGCCCGGACATGAAGACCCGGCTTCGGCCGAACTTCTTCCCGTTCACCGAGCCGTCCGCCGAGATGGACATGGTCTGCTACGTCTGCCGGGGCGAGTCCGTCGGCAACCCGGACCGCCCCTGCCGCACCTGCGGCAGCGAGGGCTGGATCGAGCTCGGCGGCTGCGGCATGGTCAACCCCAAGGTGCTCATCGCCTGCGGCGTCGACCCTCAGAAGTACAGCGGATTCGCCTTCGGGTTCGGCATCGAGCGGATGCTGATGTTCCGCCACAACGTAGAAGACATGCGAGACATGGTCGAAGGCGACGTCCGGTTCACCCGGCCCTTCGGGATGGAGATCTGATGCGCGTCCCGCTTTCCTGGCTGCGGGAGTACGTCGACCTGCCTGCCACCGAGACCGGCCGTGACGTACAGGCCAAGCTCGTCGCCGTCGGCCTGGAGGTCGAGACGGTCGAGCAGACCGGCGCCGGCCTCAAGGGCCCGCTGGTCGTCGGAAAGGTGCTCACCATCGAGGAGCTGGAGGGCTTCAAGAAGCCCATCCGCTTCTGCACGGTGGACGTCGGCACCGCAGGGGGCACCTCCCAGGCCGGAGGCTCTGGGGGAGGCACCGGCGAGCCGCAGGAGATCGTCTGCGGCGCCCGTAACTTCGCCGTCGGCGACAAGGTCGTCGTGGTCCTGCCCGGCGCCGTACTGCCCGGCGACTTCGCGATCGCCGCTCGCAAGACGTACGGCAAGACCTCGCACGGCATGATCTGCTCCGGCGACGAGCTGGGCATGGGCGACGACGGCAGCGGCGGCATCATCGTGCTGCCGCCGGAGCACGAGGCCGGCACCGACGCGATCGAGCTGCTCCAGCTCGTCGACGAGGTCCTCGACATCGCCGTCACGCCCGACCGCGGCTACTGCCTCTCGATGCGCGGCGTCGCCCGTGAGACCGCCATCGCCTACGGCCTGCCGCTGCGCGACCCGGCGCTCCTGGACGTGCCCGCGCCGAACGCGTACGGCTACCCGGTCCAGGTCGCGGACCCGATCGGCTGCTCCCGCTTCACCGCGCGCACCGTGGTGGGCCTGCAGCCCGAGGCCCGCTCCCCGATCTGGCTGCAGCGCCGGCTCCAGAAGGCCGGGATGCGGCCGATCTCGCTCGCGGTCGACGTCACCAACTACGTGATGCTCGAACTCGGCCAGCCGCTGCACGCCTACGACCGGACCCGGATCGACGGCCCGATCGGGGTGCGCCGCGCCGAGCGGGGCGAGAAGCTCACCACCCTCGACGGCACCGTCCGCGTGCTGGACGCGGCCGACCTCGTCATCACCGACAACCGGGGGCCGATCGGCCTGGCCGGTGTCATGGGCGGGGCCAACACGGAGATCGCGGACGCCGACGAGGAGACCCGCACCACCGAGGTCGTCATCGAGGCCGCGCACTTCGACGCGATCTCGATCGCCCGCACCGCGCGCCGCCACAAGCTGGCCTCCGAGGCGTCCAAGCGCTTCGAGCGCGGCGTCGACCCGCAGGCCGCCGCCGCTGCCGCCCAGCGCACCGTCGACCTGCTGGTGCTGCTCGCCGGCGGTACCGCCGAGGCGGGCGTCACCGAGGTGACCGCCCCGTCCGGCCCGCGCACCATCACGATGCCGGCCGACCACCCCGACAGGGTCGCCGGTGTCGCCTACGGCCGCGAGACCGTCGTACGCCGCCTCCAGGAGGTCGGCTGCGACGTCTACGGACAGGACGAGCTGCTCGTCACGGCGCCGTCCTGGCGGCCCGACCTGAACGAGCCGAACGACCTGGCCGAAGAGGTCATCAGGCTGGAGGGCTACGAGAACCTCCCGTCCACCCTCCCCACGCCGCCCTCCGGCCGGGGGCTCACCGACCGCCAGCGGCTGCACCGCCGCATCGGCCGGGTGCTCGCCGGGGCCGGCTACGTCGAGGCGCTGAACTACCCGTTCACCGGCGAGGCCGTCCTCGACCAGCTCGGGCTCGACGCGGACGACGACCGCCGTCGCACGGTCAGGCTCGTCAACCCGCTCTCCGACGAGGAGCCCTCGCTGCGCACCACGCTGCTGCCGGGCCTCCTCGGCGCACTGCGGCGCAACGACGGCCGGGGCAGCCACGACCTGGCGCTGTTCGAGACCGGTCTCGTCTTCAGGCCGACCGGCCAGGAGACCAAGCCCGTCCGGCTGCCCGTCGACCGGCGCCCGACCGACGAGGAGATCGCCTCGCTCGACGCGGCGCTCCCGCGTCAGCCGCGCCGCGCCGCGGTCGTCCTCGCGGGCGCCCGCGAGCAGGCCGGCTGGTGGGGCAGGGGCCGTCCCGCCGACTGGGCGGACTCCGTCGAGGCCGCCCGCGCCGTCGCCCGTGAGGCCGGTGTCGACGTCACGGTCCGCGCCGAGCAGCACGCGCCGTGGCACCCGGGCCGCTGTGCCGCGCTGTACGTGCGGGTCGACGGCGAGGAGACGCTCTTCGGGCACGCCGGTGAGCTGCACCCGCGCGTCATCAAGGAGCTCCACCTGCCCGAGCGCACCTGCGCCATGGAGGTCGAGCTCGACGTCCTGGAGCGGGCCGTGGACGGCGCCCTCCAGGCACCCAGGATCTCCACCTTCCCGGTGGCGACCCAGGACGTCGCGCTGGTCGTGGAGCAGGACGTGCCCGCAGCCGACGTGGAGCAGGCGCTTCGTGAGGGCGCGGGCGCACTCCTCGAATCGCTGCGGCTGTTCGACGTCTTCACGGGTGAGCAGATCGGCGGGGGCCGCAAGTCCCTGGCGTACGCGCTGCGGTTCCGTGCCGCGGACCGCACGCTGACCGTCGACGAGGCCACCGCCGCCCGGGACGCCGCGGTGGCGCTGGCCGCCGAGCGCACCGGCGCGGTGCTGCGCGGCGCCTGACGGCTCCGGCACACAGTGAGGAGGGGCGTGTCCGGCCACCGGATGCTGTTGGCGAATGCCCCTTCGTCGTGACGTCGGCCTGATCCATCTCGTTGGTGGGTCAGGCCGACGTTGTGTTTGGGGTGGGCAGATGT